>JBHLRC010000093.1:0-12684 GCA_048882965.1 Candidatus Thorarchaeota archaeon | reverse complement strand
ACTCGCGACGGGTCTGGGTATTGATCCTCTCCTCATTGTAATGGTCATAGCGATAGCTGTGTCAATGGACTTTGCATTACCAACAGGTACGCCTCCATCAACAATTGCCTATAGCACAGGTAAGGTAGAGATGCGTGAGATGGTGACAACAGGATTATTCGTAGATTTGTTTGCGATATTAGTAGTTACAATCATTGCAGTCTGGCTATGGGGTTTCTTCGGATTAGTCCTACTCTGACAACTTTAGTGCATCTTTAAAATTCACGAAGGGTTTAAATCGCTCTATCAGACGAACCACAGCAAGGTGGCAAAAAATGAGTTGGGTCATTAAGATAATCGAAGGTAAACCTGATGAGTTTGCTCACGCGAAGCTTATCAAGTATGGAATAGGAACTCATCCGGGTCCAAGAATCAAATTGAGTCTAAGTAAAACAAGTATAAGGTTCAAGGCTGATTTGGATTTGGAAAAGGATATACTGAAGGGTTATCTAATGGGTGCTCCTGAAGGACCGCATAAGGTAAAGGGTAATCTGATCACTTATACTGACAATCGTGAAAAGTATGAAACTCTAATGATGCCCATCACATGGAAGAAATCAAAGAAGACCATCTTCCAAGCTAAAATCAATGAGGTGGCTCCACTCAAAGATATCAATGCGCTCTTTGAACTCGATGATCCCACAACATTTTACCTTTTGTCGATGAATCCTAGGGATGGAACAAAACCATGGAAAGTAGCAACAAAGACATCCTTTCCAAAGGGTGGTCCAAAAGAGGAGGATGAGGAGAAGGGTGAGAAAGATCCTGTCTTCTCCAAAGGCGCCTTGGGCAATACTCCTGAGATTTATGACTATGTTCTTGAAAAATACATCCCTGATTTCAAGGATAAAATCACTCCAAAGACCAAGAATATCATGATCCGGAACAATATTGAAATTCTCAATATTGAGATTCCCAGTGATCCTGGTTTAAGTGCCGCTGAAAAAAGACGGATGGCCAAGAAACGTGGGAAGCTGATTCGCGATATCACAATAGATGATAATGATTATTCGCAAGAGTACGAGTTCCTTGTTTGAGTTCAAGACCGTGACGTTTAAATTCGATATGGACTGCGACCCCACTAAGAATAGAAAAGGCGAACAACATGCAAGGCTTCGAAGGATACTACTTTCCAATCTCACTGCTCTTCATTCTCTTGGGCGTATATGCGGCTGGCTGGTTGATTATTCATATTGAACACGGCCGCCACTTCTCAAAATTCAAGGTTGGTTCTGCATTGTTCCTTGCATCAATCTTCATAGGCTTTGGAATTCACTTATTACTGCTTTCAGGTGGATTGTAAGAACATCATTTTGTTTCCTGCTTTCCACATTTTCGATTCATTATGAACGAAATATCATTATTTAGCCACTTTCCGAACTAGTTTTGCTATCCTGTAGTGGAGAGCATATCTTTCAGATAAGAGGAATCTTGACTTGTTGCTTGAACCCGACATCAAGAAACTAGCCGTTGAGAGTCGTGCGAGGCTGGTTCAAGAATTCGCAGAGAAGTACGCCAACTTCAGAGAGCGAGTAAGGCGAGTTCCAGAAGCTGATGCAGAGAAAATAGCTGAACAACTATCATGTCCTACAGAAATTGCAATGACCGCTTATCTCATTAATATGGATGGAATTATGGGTATCAAACAAGCTGTGAGTCTCCTTAGCTCCGAGCTTCAGAGAAGAGCCACAATTGGTAAAGGTGTTCCGAATCTTCCAGGAAACATAATGGAGTTTGCACTTACTGAAGGCAGATGGATTTCACATATCTATGGTAGTTTTGTCAGACAGATTGAGCTTCAGATACGAGAACTAGCTAACTTAGAGGAAGCAATCGAAGACACCTACATTGAGGTTGAGAAGGCTCTCGCGGTCATAGCTGCGAGGACTAAGATGTCTGAAACAATAATTGCTCCTGTTGTCGATGAATGGTATAAGGACCATTCTAAAGCCACCAGTAAGGATGCGCTCATATTTTTTGGACAAGCTATTACCAAGTGGAACGTCAATACACTGAATGGTAAATTCATTCAGGTACGACGGAGAAACCAAGCTCTGTTCAGAATACTCAGAGAGAGCCTTCTTACTGCTTCGGACTCCTACACTATGGATATCTCAATTGATAGAATTGACGCTTTAATTGATGACTTAGGACAACCATTTGATCAGATGAACCTAAGAGCAGTTTCTCACTTCTTACTGCATATCGCTCCTCGTCCGGCGACTGGTCGCGGAGATAGGTCTCCATATGTGTCAATAGGCGTGGCTTCAACAAGAGGGAACAAAGCAGAACCCGACCTATCCTCTCCTTTTGATTTTCTTGAACGAGATGTAAAATTGGCGAAAAGACGTCAGGGGGAAGAGAGAGAGGAATATCTCAAGGAGAGAATCAATCGTGTCATGCGAGTCTTGAGGTATCAAGAGAGCACACCTGAAGAAAGCGTTGAGAACTGTCTAATGGAACTTGTTGACCGGTTTGCCATCAAAGACGCCTCAATAGATGAAACAGTTGAGAATTCTAAGATTGCTATTGCGAGTGTACCTGAAACAGAGAAAACGAAAATATCTGTTTCAATTGTATATGATTTTGTCACATCGAGTATATATGGAGTGGAGATGGCATGAATGCAACTCAGACTCCGCTCTTCTGGCTAATTGAAATCGAGAGCTACGACTTTCAAGTGGGAGCTTTCAAGGATGCAGATTTGTCAGGAAAGGCTTTGATCATATCAAACCAACTTTGGTCCATTGTTCGTGGATCCAAAGTCTATTCCATTCTCATTGGTCCTGGATTATTCAAAGGATTAGCCACAAGAGGTGGTATCCAAATAGATGTCCTTGAATACCTCTCTGCATTGATGTTTGACCCAACCATGTTGAGATTTGATGAGCCACTGCCACAAGTAGATATAGTCAATCCAGAGGTCATTGATCCACTTGGTGTAAGAAAACAGGAAGAGATTGTAACAGTCATCCGAAATCTTGTAATGGGGAAGGGACAAGTCCTTGCAGCTAATCCATTAGCAACAGTTCAGACAAAGGCAAGTGTTCCTCAGACAGCCTATTATGAAGAGATTTTCCAACGCATCAATGTGTCTCACATATCAGGGATTCAACGCGCTAAGTTCATCCTTGGAGGGACAAACGGACCGATATACAAACCGTTTGTTGAATACTTTGATGAGAAAAAATTCTGGCGGAAGGAACAAACAAAGGTTCTGGCAACTCCCTTTCACAAATTCAGCAGTTTCATAGATATTGACGTAATGTCTGATTGGATGATTGTTGAGAAGGCAGGAGTGGACTCTCAGACCGGAATAGAAGCTATTGGTGAGGAGTTCGAACGGACTCTATCAATTGTTGAGAAAGAACACGATTCCTATATCTACGAGCTATGATACGACCGCAAGAGTCTTTGCTAGTAATTAGTGCATCACGGAAGAGGAACATCTGTTGGAAATCGCTGATGCAGACATTCAGAAGAGGCTCAAGAAGCCCTATACCTTGGTGCTCAAGGATGGCAAGCAAGAGCTGACCACAAAAGTGGATGTCTTTTCTGATGTTTTGCGAGATCGCCAACGATCAATGTTGAGTGGAATGGTCGAATACGGACACAAACAGTCTGGTCTCCTAGAGATTAGGCGTTTCTGGTTTGTGAAATACAATAAACCAATTTTCTATCAGGAAAAAGAAGCTCACGATATCATTCGAAAGGCTAAGCACATAATCATCCCTAAGGAGCAGAAACCTCCCTTTCTCAAAGACCTCAAAGACTTACTATCAAGATTGAAGGCAGCTAAACCTCGTGTGGTCCCAACATGTCAACATTGTCTTCGCGATGATCGATTAACAGTCTTGACAAGACGCAACGCTGTGAAAATCACAGAAAATCAGGTCACATGTACAAGCTGTGGTCAGGGAGACCTTCGGCTTGAGCTAAAGTCAATGGGTATACATCTCTCGAAGGCTATGCTTACCCAATTAGAGCGACAAGTATCCAAGGTGAAGTCTGTTCCTCGACTTATTGATATGATGACTCCAGGGTTTGATCCGACCTCAGAACCTGATTTGACTCTTGTGGACACTGTTGTGGCGAAAGACGTAGGAGATACTCTCAAAATATCCCAACTTCCAGTTCCGCAAAATTTCAGGGAGAAGCTGGTTTCAGAAGGCTTTGAAACACTGCTACCAATTCAATCCCAAGTTATTGTTGCTGGTCTCCTCAAAGATGTCGATATGTTGATTGTTTCATCCACTTCTTCAGGGAAGACATTGCTGGGGGAGATTGCTGGTGTACCCAAAGCAATGCAAGGCAAGAAGATGATATACATGTCCCCCTTGGTTGCTCTAACAAACGAAAAGTATGAGCAGTTTCGAAAACGATACAAATCCCTTGGAATACGGGTTGGTATTAAGGTTGGGATGTCCCGTCTTGATGTTGGCGATGAAGGTAAACCAATAGTTGATACCGATATCACCAAAGCTGACATAATTTGTGCAACATATGAGGCTCTTGACCTTCTCTTCCGGTCAGGAAAAACCTCAGAACTGGGTCAGGTTGGCACTGTCGTGATTGACGAGATTCAGAATCTTGCTGACCCTGAAAGAGGTCCCGAACTTGATGGTCTTCTCACCCGGATGAGGATACACTATCCAAAGGCTCAGTATCTAGCACTATCTGCTACTGTCGGTTCTCCCGAGATTCTGGCTAAAGAGCTCAAGATGAAATTGGTGAATTACGAAGGACGACCTATTCCATTGGAGCGACACCTTGTCTTCGCACGCTCTGATGAGGAAAAACGTTCTATGATTCGTAGACTTGTCAATCAGGAGTTTCGCCATGTAAGCAGTTCCGGTAACAAGGGTCAAACAATTATTTTCACATATTCGCGGCGTCGTGCTCATGCACTAAGTGACTGGTTGAGAGAACATCGCGTATCAACATCTGTTTACCATGGAGGTCTATCGTATTCTCGTCGTCGACGGACAGAAAATGCATTCTCAAAACAACGGTTCTCGTGTATTGTGACTACTGCTGCGCTGGGAGCTGGTGTTGATCTTGCAGCATCACAGGTGATTTTTGAATCACTTGCTATGGGGGCTGACTGGCTAACTAACGCGGAGTTTGAGCAGATGCTCGGGAGGGCTGGACGTCTCGGAAAACACGACCGAGGTAAAGTCTACATTCTTGTTCAACCTGAGAAGAAATATCATGGTGGACAAGATAAAGCAGAGGATGAGATTGCTGTGGATCTACTTAATGGTATAATTGAGGATGTAGAACCTTTTGCAGATAAAGAAACAAGTGCTGAACAGATTCTTGCGACAATCTGTTCTACTGGACTCGTAGATCTCAAAGATGTGGCTCGAGTATATAATCGAATGCTCTCGATGTCTGTACCTCCCTCTGAGGCTCTCAAGCATCTTGTTCGAAAATACATGGTCAGGGTCAAAGAGGGTGGTATCTACCCCACAGATCTTGGTCGTGCAACTTCTCTCTCATTTCTGACTCCCAGTATGGGGCTCGAGGTTATGGAACTAACATCTACTTATGATGTGACAGATATCGCAATATTGCTCGAACCATTCGAGAATGTCTACCTAAGTGCTAAGCTTCAAGAGGAAGTCAACTCTGCGTTCAGGACCCATATGCCAACTCGCCTTTTTTCAGGAGTGTTTAGTGAGATAAGTGACGCAAGTCGTCCGAAAGGAGGAGTTGGGAGACTTCCGCAATGGGTATTTGAGGTCTTCAGTAAGTGGACAACCACATTCTTCAATTGCGGATGTCGGGAATATCCGGAGTGTGACCATGGTAAGATTCGACTCGGTCGATGGTTGGTTGAAAAACGTAAAGAAGGGCTGAATCCCTCAGGACTTGCTCAGAAACTCCATGATGACTTCGAGCTCTGGGCTTATCCTGGTGACATTTTTTCATGGCTTGATTCTCTGATACACAGTCTAAAGGCAGTTCAGAGAATTGCTAATGTAGCAGGAAAGACTGACCTTCATGTCCAGATAGAGGATCAGATAGCTCGTATTGAACGTCCTTTTGAAAAGGATGATTCAAAGAAAGAATCATGATTTTTTATCGTCTTTTTCAATCTCGAATTTCACACATAGGTTCCCTACAAGCTCTGGAGGCATTGAATCAAGATTCAGGTCCAACCATTGGTGCAAATCTCTCCTGATTGTTTCCTTCTCAGCCAACTCCTTAGGGAACTCTGAGCGATCTTCTGATACCAGCTCAAAGTGGGTACAACCACAGCTGCATGCACCCTCTAGCACCGTGTCAATATCGGCAGAGGTCTTTCCACACATTCTACAAACGAACAACATCTTGTCAACGCTCCAGAATGATGATTACACAAGTATCTATGAGGATTGGTATGGCTTAGGTAATACCTCCTAAATGCGGGACTAGACTTATTTGGTGCTTGTTAAGGCAGTTTCTTGGGCGATAAAGTTGGCGCGGTCTTGTACGCTCTGCCGAGAGAAATCAAAGATTCGTTGTGACCGGTGTCGAAATGAGTTCTGTCAGGACCATGCAATCAAATGCGCTTCTTGTGGGACCATCACTTGTATTCGCGATTTAAATCATCGAGCCAATTGTCCTGTCTGCGGCAAGAACCTGGATATCTGTCCTGAATGCCTTCTTAATGGCAAAATTGTCAGGACTCTTCCCAGTATCAAACAATGCCCTGAATGTGGGTGGACAGTCTAGAGAAACCAGAAGATAAGGAAGAGAACAAGGGCAACAATAGCCGCATACACCCAAGCTTGTTTGCCATATCCCCAAACGATAGGGATTGGCCCCAGAAGAATAATTCCTTTGCTTTCAGTGTGCTTTTCTATACCTTCAGTGCCAGAACGCATTATCATTGAGGCTATTCCTGAGATGATGAGAATAACTCCAAGAATAATGATTGCCCATGCTAAGAAATCCAGAAAACCGGATTGCATACTTGTCACCTCATATCAAATGGGGGGTGCGTTATTTCGAATTCCATTCTTTCATATCCACCAACCTCATCTCCCTCCAGTGCCCAAAGGGTTACGAGGTCTCCGTAGATCTCGAAATCTAAAGTCGTTTCAATCTCTTTGATATTTGTTCCAATGGGAAATCTCCAGATAATCTCAAAATCATAAGGTGCTTCCTCTTCCTCCAACCAAGTTTCTATCTTATTTTTCCCTTCATGAAATCTTCCAGCAAAATCAATAAGATAGACCACAGAAACGACCTCGGTTGGTCCTTTTAGAAAAATATCGCAGTAATCCACTTTCGATTTGACTCTTTCACCATTAATTTCTACTCTCTCCAAATCAAGAAAATACTGCATGTTGCCTGCGAGCTTTTCGACCTCCTTTTTCAAAAGACTCTCATCACGAATCACTCTATTATAATATCCTTCAGGATCAATATATTCATAGCATAGGCGTTCATGTATCTCTCCAGTCCTTGAAACTGAAAAGAATGAGTCTGCATGAACTGGCTCAACTAAATCCGATAGAGCTTCTTCCATGACAATCACCTACTCTAACGGTACAGCATTTATACCATTGTCTGAAAGATGTTTTGAGAGAACTCTACCATTTTCTGTGAAGCAATATGCAACTCGAGGATTCACACCTTTTGCAAAATTAATCAGACCCTCAAAATCTGTGTGAGCACTCAGTGGGAATCCTCTCTCTCTGAACTTGCCAATGGTCCACCCTGAGAGATTGAAATATTCTAGTTTCGCTTCATATCTGGCAAACACCTTCTTACCAAGGGCACGTTGCATATTGTGAATGGTGTGTCGAGAAGATGAGCTTACAATGACAGCTCCCTCATCAAGTATCTCTGTTAGATTGTGGTCCTGAACCTTGTTATGGCGTAGGTCAATACCATGCTGTTTGTAGACTGAGCAGACATTGTCAATACTTGTGTTTCCACTAATGACACGAAAACCACCACTTCCAAGCAATGCTATTGCCTCCTGAGATTTGCCCAAAGAATATGCATGAAAAATTGGTATTTTCCCCTCATCTATGACCTTCATTGCAGCATCCAGAATGTTATCATGAATCGTTTTTCGCTCAGGGAAAATCCATTGTGGAGTACCATAGGTTGCCTCAGTTATCAGGACATCTGCATGTACTGGTTTTGCTGCTTTGTGAACTAGGCTGTCGACATTGTTAAAATCACCCGTATAGAGGACTCTTAGACCATCATCAAACTCTAGAAGGAACATCGTAGATCCTAAAACATGCCCCGCATTCAATGCGGTAATATTCACACCAATCTGACCAAACATATCTCCATATTTTATGATAGTCTTGCTTCCAAGTCTGTTACTCCTTCTTGCTTGCCAAGTATCGAATGTTCCAGCGGTAGCTATGATATGTCCCGCTTTGCTAATACCTCCAATGTGGTCAGAATGAGAATGCGAGAGAAGCGTTGTTTCGGTACTAATGCCCGTGTCTAAAGCTAGTTTAACGTCACCGTATTTCAATAGGAAACCAGTGCCACTTTTTTTCACACTAACTGTAGACATGTGATGACCATCCAGAGTCAAATTAATGCCGAACAAAAGGGTTTCTCACTAGACATAATCTAGAGAGGTTTCCTAAGTAATGACAATTTCCTACAATATGAATGGTTGCACCATTTTTCAAGTGCCCGAATTATCTCTATTTGACCATCCCCAATCAAGGGAAGATCAATGTGTGTCATGTTTCTTTGTCTTGCTTCTACAACTAGACTCTTAGCTACCTGTTCCCAATTTAGTATCTCTGAATCAAATACGAGCGGCGATATGCATAATGTATCCGCCAATGGCCAAAATCCTGCCACTGCACTCATTTGATTTTCATTCACAGCCACCCAAAGTTTGTTGCTCCAATTAGCGAAATTACATGCTGTCCATACAAATGAATTAGTGAGTCCCATAACTTTGCTTTGGTCCCAAATATGCTCCCTAATCTGATTCAGATTGCCATTCCCACTCCATACAAGTGGATTCTTCTCAGGTTCCTTGATGATCTCAAATCTGCAATGTTCGAGGATGCCTACCTTCTTGAAACCTATTCGCTTGATTACATCCTCAACCCATGGATCAAGTTCAAGACTAAGTGGAAATCCAAGCTTATTCACACCGATGCCCTGAGCCACTAACACATCAACATCCCGAATGGCAACCGTCTTGAAAAATGGTAAAGATGATTTGATTATCTGATATGCGGCTGATTCTCTATACTGCTTGTCTACTACAACAGAGGTTAAGACCATTGCAAGTCTGGTTTTGTCCTTGTAAATTGATGTTCCTCCAATAATCTTGTCCTCCAAAGTTGAAACAAACGTGATACTATCTTCGAGTTGCAAAAATGATCTAGCTAGACCACGGTTTCTATACCCTGATTCACCGGTACGATTCAGCAGTTCTAACCATGTATCTACTTCATCCTTGTTCAATCTCATATTGAACATGACCGGTTTATCCATTTGATTCCCTCTGTGATTTCATCACCTCCTATGGAGTTCATAAGTGATACGCAGCTACCATCGAAGGGTTTATTCACAATCATGATTCTGCTTGAAATTGAAAATGCAATCATTAGTACTAACTGCAGATGGTCTACAGATTGCCGATACACCGATTCCTCCACTGATGCCCGGTGATGTTCGGATTGAAGTCCGGTCGGTAGGCATTTGTGGAACAGACCTGTCAATTTGGAAAGGTGATTTTGAAGCACCATTACCAATTGTTCTAGGGCATGAGATAGCTGGAGCTGTGCATGAGAGCTCCGTTCCTGAACTCACACCTGGAATGATAGTGACTTCCGAGATTGACATAAGCTGTGGAAGGTGTTGGTACTGCAGAAGCGGTCTTCGTCATCTGTGTTCAGAGAAAGAGATACTGGGGATCACTCGAGATGGTGGTCTCTCTGAATACATCAGTGTCCCTGCAGAGTTGGTTCATCCACTCCCTCTAGGTGTTGATGTCACATCAGGGACATTCGTTGAGCCTCTTGCTTCTGCAATCAAAACTGTTTCAGACTATCCTGCTGAAGAGGGTGAACCTGTACTCATTATTGGAAGCGGGAAGATAGCTCTCCTATTAGCTCAGGTCTTTGATGCAAATGGTGCTGATGTTCATATAGTCGGTAGAAATCGCTGGCAATTAGGACTTGCTCGACAACTCGGTCTAATGAATACACTGGACACCAATAGTGATGATTGGAAGAAGAAGATATTGAATGCCACCCATGGTGTAGGTCCGAGGATCGTTGTGGAGGCTACGGGCAATACAGATGGGATTGCAATGGCATTTGAAGTAGTTCGAAATGGTGGAATTATAAATCTGAAGAGCATGCACGGTCTTCCATTTCAACTGGACCCAACCGTTATTGTGAACAAGGAACTCACTGTTCATGGAGTAAATAGGGGCCCTTTTGATAAAGCAATTGAGATGCTTCAACTGGGTCGCATTGAAGTGAAGCGACTAGTTTCTAAGGAGTTTCGTCTAGAAGATGGTGCAAAAGCATTTGAATATGCAGACCAACCATCAGTGACTAAAGTAATTATCAATATCTGAGGGGTTCGAATGCCTCATTTTGATACAGATTTACACATTCATTCACTGCATTCTATCGGAGTCAGCAAGGCTATGACAATACCTATGCTGTCACAAGGGGCAAAAGAAAAGGGTCTCCATTTGATTGGAACAGGAGATGCCACTCAACCTGACTGGCTTGAACATCTCAGAAAGAACCTGACATTGAAGGATGAGGTTCTTACTCATGACTCCATATCTTTCATTCCTACTGTCGAGATTGAAGATACTGAATCTATTCATCATGTCATTATACTCCCTGACCTCGAGTCAGTAGAATCACTAAGGGGTATGTTAAAATCCCACTCTTCCAATATCGATGACGAGTGGGGAGGTCGTCCGAGAGTCCGACTCAATGGAGAAGAACTTGCAGGACTTGTGAGAGATGCAGGTGGAATGATAGGTCCCGCGCATGCATTTACTCCCTTCAGGTCTATATTTCGTGAAAACAAATATGAAAATTTGAAGTCTTGCTATGGCAATGAAACCTCACACATCCATTTTCTGGAGCTAGGTCTCTCAGCTGACTCAACTACTGCTGACTTTATCCCTGATTTAAGACAACTTACATACATCACATCAAGTGACGCTCATTCTCCCTCTCCCGATAAACTAGGTCGTGAGTTTGTTCGGTTTGAGATGAAGAAACCAACCTTTGATGAACTCAAGCTCGCTATAATGCGAAAAGGGGACCGAAAGCCCTTACTTAACGTTGGATTAGATCCACGTCTTGGAAAATACTACCTGTCATTTTGTTCAAGTTGTAGGAGAACATTGGTTGTACAGAGGGGTGAGGAAAGTCCAAGTTTTGATGATCTTAACATCTATATCAGCTGTAAGAGTGCTGCTGAAAAGAAACGCCTCGTTGATGACATCCATAAACGGAAGGTGTTTTGTCCAGTTGATGGCAAGAAACTCAGACTAGGAGTTCAAGACCGAGCAGCTGCAATCGGGAACGGTGAGGTAAAAACACCATCACATCGGCCGCCTTACCTACATATCGCTCCTCTTCTTGATATCATTGCTCTTTCATTAGGTGTCAAGTCTTCCACATCGAAAAAGGCTCGCTCATTGTATGATAAAATATGTGAGGAATTTGGTCCCGAAACACTCATACTAACTGAAACTCCTATTGACAGAGTACGAAAGCACAATGAACGGGTTGCACAAATGCTTGAAGCGTATAGGAGTAAATCAATTGGTTATGTTATTGGTGGGGGCGGTCGTTATGGCAGGCTCATTCCACCATGGGAGTGACTGTGAAATGACTGTTATTAGAGGAATCATTCGCGAGATTGGTAAGAGTAGAACAACCCGTGTATCAGCTCGAAGGTGGTATGGGTCGACTGAAATCGTGGTTCAAAATGAGGAAACTGGTCAAACGTATAGTGTTCGCCTGTCTGCAAATGTTATGGACAAACACAGATTCCTTCCTCGCGTGGGCATGGAGGTCATTATCCATGGGTACGTAGAAGAAGCAGAGTACGGCCTTTCTGATTTCGTTGTTTCACGTGTGACAGATGTTAAGCATGTCGGTGCTGGTGTAAAAAAGGTTCACAAATTAGAATGACTTCACTTTCGGTATCTTATTAGAAATGCAGGTGAGAGGATCCACTCTGACTTGCACTTTGGGCACCTGCTTGGTGCCTTTGAAGTTTTTTTGACTTTGAAGACAAATTGACACTTTCCACAGCTGGCTGGTCGCACGAGGAGCTCTTTATCCTCTTGTTTCACAGATTTCGCAATGTGGTCAATGTCCTCATATACAATCGATCTCCGTTCTATGTCCAGTTTCTCACAGATCTCCTCTGCTGTTAGTGGATGTTCTGTTCGCTCTAGGAGTTCAGCGATTCTTTCTCTACGAGTTGGCATATGTATGTCCCTTGTAAATGACAGCAAAATATAGTTTGGCTTGTACAGTCTTTTGAACAGCCTGTACAAAACGTAGAGTCATATTCATTTTTGCCATTACTCTCATCTGATAGAAGAATGAGAAAATACGGCACTGGTTTATCTAGTAAGGCATTGGCTTCGATTGTAGCTGCAGTCGTAAT
>JBHLRC010000092.1:0-13059 GCA_048882965.1 Candidatus Thorarchaeota archaeon | reverse complement strand
GAATAGGCAATCAACTCAGCACCAATCTTCGACTCAGGTAGAAATAGGGCTGTAACCAATACCGCAGGTCCATATAGACGTAGTCCCAGAATTGCAGTCACAATGGAAGGATCTGTGAATGCGGTAGCGACAAGAATCAAAGGGTAGGTGAGAGATACAACAGCCAATGCTAAGCTTGTGACTCTTCGAGTAGTATATGTCAAATATGAAAACAATGCGAGTGGAATGCTGAAAAGGACTAATGCAAAGAAATTAACCGCGTAATCGGTGAATCCACCAAGCACAGTCCCAGCACCAATTATTGTTTCAGCATAAGCAATCACGCTGATTACAACCATCATGCCAAGTGGGATAATGGCCAATTTTCTTGATCCCATAATCATCAAAGCAGATACCATCAGCAGTCCTGAGCCAATAACCGCAGTTATGTACCAAAAGATTTCCAGCTCACTCATCCCAGATCCATACCAAAAGTTGACCAATGAGGTGAGGCCCAAAAAGAAGACACTTCCTACAGCAACCCAAAGGGGGCGTCCAAAGTGTTTCTCTTCAGGAGGGAGGTTCTTGACTCGATTCCAAGTAAATCTGGCTAGCAGTATAGCTCCAATAAAAAGGCTAACTGCTGTTATCAGTTCCGAAGTATATTGTACGACTAGTTGCATTGTCTACACCCCTACAGCATCTTTGATGCCCATTCATTTGCGCGTTTCATTGCACTCTCTGCCTCACCTGCAGCATCCTTGATCAGCTTGATTGTTTCATCTGTAACAATCTCCCCGAGCGTGCCTTTACATAGCTCACTGATCTTGGTGTTTAGTGCGGCTGCGTTCTTGTCATTCAAGTCATGAATGGTGACCAAGAAGACTCGGCCAGTCTTGGAGATGATTATTCGATAATTCTCCAGAGAAAGTTCGCTGACATTCTTGCCTGAGATTTTCTTACTGTACATCTGAATCGCGGACAGGAATCCCCCAAACAGAGCCTCGTCTATCTGGAATTCTCCCATCGGTACCGAGGCGATTGTTTCACCGCCTTCGTTCACTAGATACACACTTTGGATCACTATCTTTGCATCCCCTAGAAACTATCCATCCATTTCCGAGCTTTATCGACAGATCCTTCAGAGTCGCCATCAACCACTGCCCCAGCTGTTTCAACATCTCGAACAGTGAACTGCTTGTCGACAAAGAGAATCACATTGTGACCGTTACTGCATTTAGCGGGAACAAGAACTGGAACCCGTTTGGCATTCGTGATAGATTCTTCCTCGATCACAATTCCTTCAACAGGCCCCTTACATTCGGGGCATGGAACGGCATTCAGAGTTGTTTTTCCCAATAAGGTCACCTCTATGCAGAACGATTCTGCAACATCTTGCGCCATAATTTCGCGGTCCCATTGCGAAACTATCAACTCCTATTCAGAAATATTCCTATATATACAAATCTTGTTGGAATTATTTGCGATTTTTGCAATATCCCGTCCAAATAGAGCAACAGTTATCAGGCATTATGAATCGAAAGGCAACCATTCTATGGTGATTTACATGGTAAAGGCCTACATCTTGATCAAAGCCGCTGTGGGACATGAGGACCAAGTTCTCAAGGAAATGACAGAATTATCTGTCACCGAAGAGGCGCACAAGGTCTTTGGAGCCTATGATATTATAGCAGAGGTCAGGGGCCGCGACATGGAAACCTTGGTAGAAATCATCACAGAAAAGGTACGTAGAATCAAGGGCATCGAAGACACAGAGTCAATCCTCGTCATCGATAGTGAGATCGACATGACAGCTACAAGCTTAGGTAATTAGATGTGTTCTTTACATCGAAGATTTTCTTTTATGTAATAGGCGATGAGGGGTATTTGGGATTATATTTTCGGAGGTAAAGAGTACTATGAAGACCCTCTCACGAAAACCATTCATGCTTATGTTAAAGGATGATTCTGGTGAAATAACTGCGATCAAGCTTGACCCAGCCATGGTCAACAGTGATAATGCCATCATTGTGTTGGATGAGTACAATGATACATGTTGGGCATGGGTAGGCCGTAATGTAAGCATGCCAACAAGAATGCATACTCTGAGAATTGCAAGAGGGCTACAAAAGTCAGGACACCAAGTGGGAATCACGACAATTGGTATGGCTGCGTCAAGATTTGTTGAGATGATGGAAAAGGATGAAGGCGACCAAGATGTTGCCAATAATATTGCGGAGTTTAGGGCGGCTCTAGAGGGACGATGGTCGTTCGATGATGGAGTGCTTGCATACAAAGGTGAAACAAAACCAGCTGAGCCTATTGCTGGAGCTCCTACAACCAAGAAATTACCTGAAGTAGAACCCGAGCCAATTGCTGGTGCACCAAAGCCAAAGCCACAGTATGATGAACCAATTGCTGGTGCGCCAAAGCCTAAGCCACAATATGATGAACCAATTGCTGGTGCGCCAAAGCCTAAACCCAAGACTGCACCAGAGGTTGTGGCCGAAACAGTGGAGGAAAAGTCTACTCGTCCACCACCACCACCACCACCAGCTCCTTCAGCTTCGCTAGCTGAGAAGAAGATGGCGTATCTAATGTTGTCAGTGACTCGAAATTCTGAGCTGGTCTATACTGAACGTTTTGAACGAGGCGGGAAGTCTGGACTCAAAATCGAATCACCGGGTATCATGGTCATTGAGGCGCTTCTGGATGGTAACGACCTGACAATCACTCCTGGTGATTTTGGCGGCTCAGACATCGGTAAGAAGATCAAGTCTGAGTATGAAGGTCTAGCTAGTAAACTGTAGGTCATAAATACAGGATGAGAGGGGGCTCATCCTGTTTCTATTCTTCATCCAACTTACGATACCAGTAGTTGTATAGCTGCTGGAAACCTAATTTTGTGTAGAGTTTCAGTGCAGGTAGGTTCTCAGATTCCACCTGTAGATATGCAGACCTTGCTCCTTTTTGATGTGCCCAATGTGCCAAGGCAGTATTGACTGCTAACGCAACGCCTCTACCCCTCATCGTGGGATGAACTGCAATGTTGAAGATCCCGAGCCATTTACCCTCAAGCACTCCAAAACCCACACCAGCAAGTTCTCTGTCAATTTTCGCCAATGCAAATCCTTTAGGAAGAGTTGTACGTTTCATCAGACCTTTTCGAAGTTCCATTGTTGATTCATCATATCCAGAGGACTCGCTATAAACAGACATCCAACCATCTGAGATATCATTTGACACCATTACATCAAGCGCAGGTTCCTTCTGTATAAGATGGTTTATTGCTGCAGTATGGATTTCCACTTGCAGCCCAACAGAAAATCCACGTTCTGAGAGGTCTCTGTCAAGTTCAACTGGTTTGCTAGCTTCAGTCATTTGAAACCTGGGAACTAGGTTTCGCTTCTTGTAGAAATCAATGACCTTTTCTATTGACTCATCTAAAGGCGGGGGTGGGGGACCAATTGGGAGAACACTATTGGCACGACGTGTTACACCGCCATTAGCTCGTAGGAGCCACCCACCAAAACGTTCCGTTTCTTCTGCAACCCAGGCATTGGAGGCTATCTGCTCCAGTTCAATGATTTGTGATTGGTCTATCAAGACACAATGCCCCCTATTCGCTGGAAATCACAGGCTATTATAATACAGAACCCCCAAATAATTCAAACGATTCATATTGTGCTGTTGTCTTTTGAGGTCAATCTCAACATTCAGAGGAATTCGAATGACAAATCAAAACGTGGATGCTATCTTGATAAGTGAAACACACTGGGATAGAGCTTGGTATCAGACATTCCAACAATTCAGACTTCGTCTACTCAAACTTGTGGACAACCTTCTGAATATACTTGAAACCGATCCCAGATTCACCCATTTCACATTTGATGGACAGACTGTGGTTCTGGAAGATTATCTTGAAGCAAAGCCCGAATCACGTGAAAGAATCTCTAAATTTATCCAAGATGGGCGAATATTGATCGGTCCATGGTATGTCCTACCAGACTTATTCCTCGTGTCAGGTGAAGCTTTGATCAGGAATCTCCTGATGGGCAAAAGGGTGGCAGAGGAGTTTGGTCCAATCATGAATGTTGGGTATACCCCTGATCCTTTTGGACATGTGAGTCAAATCCCGCAGATACTTACGCAGTTCAGATGCGATTCTATGGTTTTCGCTAGAGGTGGTGGCGACGAGATTGATGAACTCGGTTCTGAGTTTATCTGGGAAGCTGGAGGGGATACTGAGATACTTGCACATTGGCTACCGATGTCTTATGGGAATGTAGCAAAACTTCCAGCAGATGTAGATGATGCCGTTTCAGTCTTAGAAGATGTTGTGAGTAAACTTCAACCGTGGTCACGAGTTGGCACGTTGTTATTGATGAATGGTTCCGACCACGACGAGCCCCAGGCTCATGTACCAGATGTCATTGAGGCGTATAATGCAAAGAATGAGACCACTATCACGATGGGGACCTTACCGCAGTTCATAGATAAGATAAGAGAGAAACGAGATGGATTAAAACGATACCATGGAGAATTCAGAAAGTCTAAGTTTCAGAATATATTGAGTGGAGTCTATTCTACTCGCATCTATCTGAAACAGCTGAATGAGTATACTCAAAGACTTCTCGAACGAAGTGTTGAACCGTTCTCATCAATTGCCACGTTGTTCGGAATTGAGTATCCATTTCACCAGATAAGGATGGCATGGAAGTATCTTTTGAGGAATCACCCTCACGACGATATATGCGGGTGTAGTATTGATGCAGTCCATGATGACATGGTGGATCGATTCAGATGGACAAATGAGATTGCAGAACCTTTGTTGGAACAAGCGTTAGCTGGACTCGGACAGGTTGTCAGCTCCAAAGAGCCAGGAGTGATTTTAACAAATCCTTCGCCCTATAGGAGATCGGGAATTGCTATTGTTGAGTTTCCAGTATCAAATGTCCAATATAGCAGGTTAGCTGAGATTGAGCTAGCTGTTCCAGACCTTCATCCTTCAGATCCGCTAGAGGCGGCCAAAAACGAGATGCACATTGATTTTGTCAAGAAACAAGGTCTTGACCCTCAACCAGATGCAAGAAGAGAGATTCCAACCTCTCAGGGAACACTCACAGAGTTCGAATTTGACTTCACACCTATTGCGATGATGTTTCCAGCAATGAAACGGTACCTTCAACATACAGCAACTGCATACAGGATTCGTGTTAATTCACAGAACGAAATAGTGGAAGTTTGGGCGCGAAAACACTATGCGGAGAATAGCATGAGTGGGTATTATAGATTGACTGACCATGATGGACAGTTGGTCCCATCACAATTACTGGATGTCACATCGAGAAGAAACCCACTAAACAGGCTTGCACCGGATAGAGAAGATTTCCTGTCCTTAGCAGTGATGGCCCGAGATGTAGGAGGACTTGGTTTTAAGCGATACGACTTGAATCTCTCGTCTGAAAAACAGGAACAATCATTGAATGAGGGGGTCACAAGCGATGAAACTAGCATTGAGAATGATTGGATTCGAGTTGAGATGGCTCAGAATGGTATTATCACAATCACAGACAAGAGGTCAGGAGAAGTCTTTCAAAACCTTCTCCAGTTTGAGGACAGCGAAGACATCGGCGACTCCTATGATTATTGTCCTTCTGCTAATCACCAGAGCATTAGATTTTCAGATATCTCTGTATCTGTGGAGAGGGGAAGTTCAGGACCGCTTGTCGGTTCAATCACTGCTAATGGTGAGTTGGAGATACCAATCAATGCGAGGAAAGACGCTCTTGGGAGGTCTGACGAAACTGTTGAATGTCCATTCACTACAGAGGTTTCGTTAGCTGCTGACAGCTCAACAGTCCATGTAAATATCGAGTTTGAGAATCTTGCAGAGGATCATAGGTTGAGAGTCCTCTTTCCCACACAAACACAATCCCCAGTATGTTCAGCTGATTCATCCTTTGATGTGATTGAGAGACCCATCAGACCATTGGGAGGCGAGGACTGGTTCCAGCCTGTTGCCCCAACATACCCAATGAGGAGCTTTGTCAGCGTTTCATCAAAGAAGAGAGGGCTCTCAATAGCTACAAGGGGACTCCTAGAGTTTGAGATTTTAGAAGAGTCTGGAGGAACAATTGCTGTGACACTTGTTCGATCTGTAAACTGGCTCTCTAAGACCAATCTGAAAACACGAAATGGAGCAGCAGGCCCATATCTGGAAACACCGGGGGCTCAATGTATTGGAAAACAGATGTATGAGCTTGCAATCATCACCCACGTAGGTGATTGGAGAGAAGCAGGAGTACATAGACAAGTGGATGAATATCTCAATCCGCTGATTGCTAGATTCATCCCACCAAATGAGAGTGAAACAAATGAGTATCACAAGGAACTCATATCCGTCGAGAATGAAGACATAATGCTGTCAGCCTTCAAACAGTCAGAAAATGGAAAATATCTAGTTCTTCGGCTATGGAATGTTTCATCCAAAGAAACAGACTGCACTGTGACCCTTGGTTTCGATGTGACTGAGGCTATTGGAGCTCGGGCAGATGAAACCCCAAGTCATAAGCTCCACCAGCAGCTGATTGATGACCATATCATTAAGATGCGGTTCCGCCCGAATGAGATTCGTACACTCCTGTTAAACCTCGAGGGGGAGGAGGAGTGAGGAGAGGATGGAGTACTCATCCAACATAGAAACTCTTGCAACAAGACTTGCGCCTATCGTTCATTTCCATCCAGAAGAAGGGGAGTTCTGCTGTTTTCCATCAGATGCTGAGAAGATCTATGCTGAATTTCGAGATAATTGGGATTTATTCATCGAGGATAGGAGTCCAAAGAAGTTACTCCCCAAATCACCCTGTTACTATGAATACTGGGAGGATGAGAGGCTCCTTCAGATTCGCTATTGGTTCTGGTATCGCTTCAACGACTTCCAGCCAGCTCCATTCAACATCGGAAAACATGTTGGGGATTGGGAACATGTGGAGGTCAGACTCTATGGCTCAAGAAGTCTAGAAGATGCAATTTGGTTACTCTCAAATCATTATGAGGCGAGACTTGTTTCACTCTCAAAGACGCTACAGGGATTTCCCCATGAAGAGGCCATTCTGAAAATGAACAGATCAATGTCTGGTCAGCACTGGGGTCTCATGCAAATTATCCATCGCCCCACAGTGACCCTCGGTGTTACTTACGATTCTTTTGTGACAAGATTGCGGACGGTGGAGCAATTTGGAATACGCAAGAGAATCTAATACTGATGGAAGACACAAACTTCTGTAACTATCAAGAACGTTGGGGGGACAAAAAAGCACCAAGAGGGCCTGCAAATGAGTATAACAACCGTTGGCGTAATGCTCCTGATTTAGACCCCATCTAATCAGCTTTTGAGTCAGAGGGAATCCAGGGGGTCCTTCTAGGAAGCCATCTGGGCACATTCTCAAAGTATTCCTCATACTCATCTCCAAATCGTTCACGAAGACCCGGTTCTTCGGACTTGATGAAATAGATGTGATTTCCAATGAAGAATACTAGAAACCAGAGGAATAATGCAAAATTAGATAGTATGATAGTTTCTCCCAAGAGTGTAAAAAGAACGCCCGTTATCATCGGATTGCGCATATATCTATAGACGCTGATGACTACAAGTTTCTTAGTTGGTGCCCACGGAGCAAGAGTTCCTTCTCCAATCGTATTGAACATCCTAATGCATGCAACAAGTAACAATAAACCAGTAAATAGGAGAGTTATACCAATCAAGACAATCATGAGATTGAGAAACCCAACTTGTGGCCAACCAAATGAGGTGTCCCTGGTTATCCACATTAGTAGCCAAGGAATAATGATGAGAACTATGATTGGTAGCATAAAGGAACTTGCGTGGTCTCGTTTACTCACCTAGGTCAGTCTCCGTTCATTCAATAGCTTCGTAACCTTTGCGCGTAACGGTGTCTACTATCTCAACGGAGTTTTCAGGATAGTCAATATTGTAATGAGCTCCTCGACTCTCTCGTCTCATCCGAGCCATCCTAATAATGAGCTCTGCTACCAGAGCAATGTTTCTGAGTTCAACGAGATCAGGTGTTATTTTGAAGTCCCAGTAGAACTGATTGATCTCTCTCTGGATAAAGCCGATTCTGTTCCTGGCACGAATCAAGCGTTTGTTTGAACGGGCGATACCGACATAGTTTATCATGATCCTTCGTATCTCTTCCCAGAGGTGGGAAATGACGACGAGCTCATCAGGGTCTGTTGCTTCACCAGGGTCCCACGGAGGGATTTCGACCTGAGGAATTTTCTTCTTCAAATCTTCAACTGCAGCAAGAGATGCATTGTTTGCAAGAACTGATGCTTCAAGAAGTGAGTTTGAAGCCAATCTGTTGGCCCCATGGAATCCGGTGCACGATGTTTCTCCAATTACATAGAGACCCTGGACATCTGTACGTCCGTTGACATCAGCCTTTACTCCACCCATGATATAATGTGCAGCAGGAACTACGGGAATGGGAGATGTAGTTATATCGATGCCAGCCTCCAAACATGTTTCGTAGATGAGTGGAAACCGATTCTTGAGGAATTTTGCATCTTTGAATGAGATATCCAGCCAAACATGGTCTGCTCCAGTTCGTTTCAGCTCATGGTCAATTGCCCGCGCAACTACATCACGAGGAGCAAGCTCTGCATCTTCATGATAGTTCTGCATGAACCTGTGTCCATTAGGACCAAGTAAGTGTGCGCCTTCTCCGCGTAATGCCTCAGAAATGAGGAATGACCTTGTCTTGTGGTGATAGAGTAGTGTCGGATGAAACTGGACCATCTCAAGGTTCATCACTGAGGCGCCTGCCCGAAATGCCATCGCAATGCCATCACCAGTAGCTACATCGGGATTGCTTGTATAGAGGAATACCCGTCCAGCACCTCCTGTTGCGAGGACGATGACCTTCGCTGTAAACCGCTCAATCTGGTTTGTGTTGAGATCAAGAACATATGCACCGTATACTCTGTTGTTTCGAACATACAGATTGACAGCCATATGATTCTCATGAATTATGACATTTTTAGCAGACTCCAGTTGAGTGGTAAGTGCAAGTTCAATGTCTTTTCCTGTATGGTCCTTCACGTGGAGTACTCGGCGCTTACTGTGTCCTCCTTCTAACCCAAGTTCGTACTCACCAGAGGATGTCTCATTACTAAATTGAACACCGAGTTTTACTAGTTCCTTAATTATTGATGGCCCAGCTCTGACTATCTTTTCCACAACATCACGATGACAGAGTCCATCTCCAACTCTAATCGTATCCTCTATGTGTAGCTCAACCGAATCATCAGCTGAAACAACAGCTGCTATGCCACCTTGAGCTTTCATCGTTGCAGAGTCCGTGAGCCGTCCCTTTGTCACAATATTGACAGTCCCGTGTTTTGCAGCCTTCAGAGAGAACAGCTGGCCGGATAGTCCACTGCCAATAACTAGAAAATCCGAGGTATAGACTCTATCAGACATCGTGTCTTCTCCCTTTTTGACTCATCACGTTTGACTCATAAGGCTTCGTGAAGACAGTAGGAAGACATTAACCTCAGGGTTACTAATTAGGAATAGCCTGGATTGAGTAATAATGACAAACTGCGAAGAATGTAAGAGATATGGGTACAAACGGACCAATCAAGAGGTGTTCCCATGTGCACTCTGTGGTGAACTGAGGTGTGAGGATCATACAATCTGGGTTCCTGCACATGAAATCGAGAAACCTTTTGATGAAAATCAGACACTCCTCAGTGTAATAGAAAAGAAGAACAAACAGGGGGGTTGGTATTGCTTTTGCGGAAGACCATCGCATATCCCACGAGGGCTTCCCTATCGTGCAGGACCGGGGAAAGAAGGTGGAAAGATTGTGACCCCAGTTCTTGAGCATGAGAAAAAAGAAGGACTTGAAATGTTTCGGATGTGGGAAACCGGAGTCATTGAAGAGGGATTCGAAAAGGCGTGGGAAAACAAACATTATGCTTTGTCTTGTTCAGTCGCGACGATAATGGTCCTCATTGCTAATCTCCATGCGTCAGAGGGAACCACTCCGGGCTTTCTAGACAAGGTCTATACCACAATTATCAGTCCATTGGGAGAGAAGAAGGATACGTTCTTTGTACCTTCAAAGAAGATGTTTGAAGTTGTGGTTTCAAAATTCCCTGAGATGAGTGCACTTGTGGAGTTTGTTTGCTCAAGGTGTGCAGTAGTACCGTGTATAAACCGACAAGCCCCATTCTACGACCAAAAACTGTTCCACATGCTTGCAAAGTGGCCAGAAACGTTGTATCCTGACAAAGAAGACTAGTTTTGCCATGCCACCCAAATACGGTTAAATATTTGATATTTGACAAGGTCTTGGAGCTGAGTTGTCTTGGATATAGAAGGGATAGTCATATTCGATGCTGCAGCGGGAATTCCTCTCTTTTCAAGAATGAAAACAAAAACGGACCCGTCCCTATTCTCAAGTTTCATCTCAGCCATAGCTCATTTCTCGAAGCAGCTCCACTTTGGAGGTCTATCATCCTTCACAACAGAAGAGAAGGTGATATACCTCGCTCCAAGAGAAAAAATCATCACAGCACTCATTGCTCCGAAGAGGAAAGAATACCAGATGGCATACTCACTAGCAAATGAGTTAGGTAGACAGTTTGAAGACAGTGGAATATCCTCTGATCCTGATGACAGGATTGCCCTTAATGAATTTGCAGAGATTGCTGATGAGTTTCTGAGAAAGATTCAGAATCCGTTCATTACAAGAGTTTCTGAATTCATCCAAAAACAATATCCGGGGAAGGTAACTGTCGGACCTCGTCTAATGAAACGAGATGGCTCTCAAGGAACAGTAGACCTCTTGGTTGATGCAGGAAAGAAGACTTCGAACGAAGAAGAATCAGTAAGCAAATTTGGTGAAAATTATTCATTTGTGAAAGCCATTGATTCTAAAGTTGGCCGTGTACATATTATCGACTTCATTGACTGCTTAGACAACTTTGGAGTTCTTACAGTGAAGAAAGACGAGATGGTCCTACAGCCATACTTTCCAGCGAGGGCGATAATAATAGGAAGAGAATTTGATCCAGGCGCAATCGACTTCCTGAAGAGACTCCCTAAAAGCAAAAAGGGGAGATATATTGATGGGGCATACATCTTCGCAGGTCTAAAACTCAGAGGAATCCCAAAGGAAACTCGTTGCATCGTAGACCTCTGGATATGGCATGACGACATAAGTCCAGAACAGGTTGATTTTTAGAACTGTCCAACGGTGGTTCCACAAAATTCACAACAGCTGGATGATTAGCCTATACGTAGCCGTAGTGGTGAGGATCTGAAGTTTATCGTGGATAGGTAAGGGTCACATTATTGGACAGGGGAACGAGTTTGATGTGTGGAGACCTATCTTTTGCCACCCTATCTATAATACTCCCACCGTATGCCTTAATCATACGAATGGGCACGGTAGAAGGAACATGGATTTCAATTTCCTCAGGGAGAATCTCCATCCCAGTTTCAATCTGATACTGGTTTGCAGACATACCAATATCAATCCTAGTTTTTCCAAACCTTGTATGGATACTCTTGATAATGAGTGGTTTACTTTCTTCATACCACTCACTAGGTATTCCAGCCAAGAATACGAGATTGTCCTTGTCCTCAAGGACAAGCATGTCACTCAGAAGTAGGATGATATCAGCAGCAGCCATGACACTTGAACCTGTACCTCCGCTTCCTCCGTAAGTACGAGGGTTTACAAACTCAGGAAGGAGAA
The DNA here is from genome assembly GCA_048882965.1 of Candidatus Thorarchaeota archaeon. Classification (GTDB taxonomy): domain Archaea; phylum Asgardarchaeota; class Thorarchaeia; order Thorarchaeales; family Thorarchaeaceae; genus SMTZ1-45. The sequence goes on along the minus strand of JBHLRC010000092.1, from coordinate 1,285 downwards.
AATCCTCTGACATAAACTCGAGAGCACGCTGGAGCAGTGGCTCTGCAGCATCACGTTGACGGTCCCAGACATGAAAATGCGCAATTCTCAAAGCAAGATGGCTTGAGAACATCTCAACAGGTTTTGCGGTTTTCCAGAGATTTCGTACAAGTCGTCTTTCAGATATCTTTTTGCAGATAGTCCGGAGGAAGTTCTTGTCAAGAATATCAATCTTAAGCTGGACCACGCTTGTTAAAATATTCAATAGTGCAGTGTCAATTGCATTCATTTCTGGGTCAGTTGGTCTAGGCCATCTTGCGCTCTGAATCTCTTCGAACAGTTCCTGCACGCGATGCTCTACGAGAGGAACTATTCCGTTTATTTTGTCAACCAAATCAGCACGAGTCAAAGCAAAATAGCTCACACTTTCTTTTAGAATGGCCAAGTTCCAGAGCATCCCATTGAAATCCTCTAGCATCTTAGCATTCAGGATGCTATAATGGCTTAGAGGAGTTTCCTCAGACTCGGAGGAAGTTTCATCAAACTTATGCTGTTGTCGATCTATTTCAAGAGTTGTGATTAAGTTCTCTGCTAGGGTGGATAGAAATTTGATGTTCTCCTGAATTGATTCCTTTTGTATTGAATAACCTTGGAGTTGTAGAAGTCCCCAAAGAACAGGGCTGAATATTGTGGTATCAAACGAAAGATCAGACGCTTCAAAAATGCCTGTGGCCTGGTTTGTTATCTGACTTGCTACATCAATTCCGCCAGCTTTGATCAAAGCGTAAAGAATTCGCATTCGGTCCCTCCAATTGAGAGTTGAATCATCCTGATTCTCTGGAAATAGAACTGATTGCGAGTGGATGGCAAGTGACACCGCAGCCTGAGAGAAAACACTGTTTAACTGCTCATCTGGAAATATTGCTTCACCTCGTTTCTCAGCAAAATCGTACCACTTCCCAATTGACTCGTCACGTCTGTGATTCGAAAGTTTGGATTCCTCATGGTCTACTGGAAAATCCTCAAGGGGAGAACCGAATAGGATTGTCTGTGTTCCTGCTGGTGAGAGAGGAACATCAAACCTTAAGATAGCAGTCCCATACCCTTTCTTTGATAAGATTTTTTGATCGTGTTGGAGTATATCTGATTGGATGAGTTCAGGGATATTTGCGTCATTTGCTTCAACAAGATAGACAGCTGTGGGTGCAACTTCAACCTGAAGTGCCAATGTATCGTTCACGTAGACCTTGTTTGTTTCGTAATCAAACTTCACATGTTCAATTGGTTCAAATCCAAGGACAGACAT
>JBHLRC010000091.1:0-13094 GCA_048882965.1 Candidatus Thorarchaeota archaeon | reverse complement strand
ATTTGCTACTTGTCGAAGTGAATCTTACAGACACTGACACATTGGAGCGCGTATCAGGTTCTACAGTCACGATGAACTGGACAGTTTCAGGCGCACCTACTCAGATTCAACTTGAGGACTATGGCGGCGGTTCATATGGGAAAGCCCTGAATACTTCAGACTTAGGATTACCGGGGATGTGGAGAATCGAAATTCAGTCTAGCCATCCCTACCTTGTTGATTCATCGACCTACTTTGACTTGGAATTGTCACACCCCACATACCTCTCATATGCAACTCCGGAGCTTACTCCGTATGGTGATGCTTTCGCTGTCAATGTTACTCTCTATGATGCCATCAATGGCAATCCATATCCATCAGCTACAATCACATCAAATGGGACTCTAGCAGGTCCTGTGGTGGATTATGGTGATGGGACATATCTCGTTCAGATTGATTCTTCGGGTCTTGAGTTAGGCGCATATTGTTTCCAAATCAGTGCGAATCCAACTCAGAGCTTTGTTCTGGGGAGCAACACAGAGGTTGTGTTTGTATATAATCAGGTCCAGTCACAGCTCGTTCAGATAGGAGTCAACCCCATCAATGTTCCGTGGGGGCGGACTGTCAATGCAACTCTAGAATGGCAAGATATTGACCATGGTGGTGTGGGCATCACCGGGGGACTGCTAAGCGGAGATTCAATCTTCGAGTATACAGACCTATTGGATGGGACATATTCGATTCGGATTGATGTAGATGACTATATGATAGGTACATACCTGTTCAACTTCACAATCAACAAACCGTACTACGTAGGTGATCAAATCACCGTCACAGTGACCGTTGTTCCACATAGAACAGCGATTATAGCATCCTATAATAGCTCAGTTTCAGTGGGTATGAATACATCCATCAGTCTAACCTATTATGACATAGACTTGGGTAGTACACAAATACCAGGTAACTTCTCATCTGTCTATGTTGAGTGGGCAGGTGGATCTTCTAGCTATATGATTCAGAGTTTCTTGTTGGAAACCGAAAAATGGGCTCTTGGACCACATACGCTTAACCTGACCTTATTTGCCACCACATCTCCAAGATACTACTACGATGCAAAGACGGCATTTATCTTACAGATAACAAAACTGACTACAGATCTTGCTTGGGACCCAATCGAGAGCTTTCCCGTGGGAGACGATTTCGGAATAACCCTTCATCTGTTTGTGAATCAGTCTGGTTCATTATACGATGGTAGCTCAATAGATGGACTTGATGTAAGCTATATCGATGCACAGGATAAGTTTGGCACGTCCTACACTGTAAAGAGTTTCTCTTTCCAAGGTAGTGGTTCATACCTACTAACTATTGACCAGGGAGTATTTTCAGTCAATACTTACACAATCAGAATATTCGTCACATTTGGAGGATCTGAGAATTATACCAGTACCCAAACCCCTGTAATTAACTTCGTCTATAGTGAGGCACAAAGTGAATTGACTTCACCTGACTATCCCAGTATGACGATAGCGTATGGCACCGATGCCTCAGTCACCCTTGAGTTCGTGGATATTGATAGAGGTCAGGGCATAGACACAGCGGTTGTTTCTGTTGCAGGAGCGGGAGAAATAAGTGAAGATTTGGTTGGTAGTGGCAGATATAGAGTTGTAATTGCTACATCTAGTTGGAGTATAGGAACATATGTTGTCAATTTCACAGTATCAGCCATCAACTATGAAAACAAGACCATCTCAATCGAGATCAAAGTGAGAGAAATTAGAACCTATGCAATTGCCACAGTGGGATCACTTGACATACCTGTTGGAGATACACAGATGTTCTATGTTGATTACAAGGATTTGGACCATGACTCCATCATCTATCCAGCATCAGGCTCATGCAATTGGACACTCGCGCATTACGACATCACATGGACTGGAACTCGATGGAAGGTCACTATTAGTACATATGATTCGGATATTCTTGGTTCATATCTCTTGATGTTCAGCTTTTCTGCAGGACCCGAATATAAAATGGCCAACTTCAATGTATCAGTTTCGATTCGCACAATTCAAACCGAACTACGATTGGTCACGCCTGCAGAAGCCACAACTGCATCAGGAGAGATCCAGATAGAAGTCTACTATGGTGACCGTGATCACAATATTGGCATCGTATCCTCGTATATCCTTTGCACTGTCAGAAACAGTACAGGAACTGTTAGTATCGCATTCACTAATAGAACACCGAGTGCGCCGGATGGATACTATCTCATTAGCATCGATGCCTCTCAGTTTGGTAGGCTTGGACCACTGCAACTCACAGTAATTTTCAATTGGACAGGAAGCACTCAGAAGTACCAAGATAAGTTCATTGTAACTACTGCAGAGATAGTTGGGGAAGATACCGAACTTATCTTGGTTGATGCAGCTCCAGCAACACCATGTCTGGACTATATGAGTTATACATTCCTCTATTTGGACTCATCAGGATCTGGTATTACCAACGACACGTCTAATGTCTTCATCAATGTTGAATTCATAGGATTAAATGTGGACCTTGCTCTCGTTGATATACAAGAGGTGAATAGCATAACCTATCCAGGCCGCTATACAATTGGATTCAATAATTCAATTATGGGTAGAACTGGTCTTTTCTCAATGGGTGTGTTCATCAACTGGTCACAAAATGCTTGGCCATATTACACTAACCGGACAGATGTGCTGTCAGTAAGAGTACTTCCGAGAGACACACTACTTTCAATTGTACCTCCGACAAGTGTTCCCTATGGAGAGAATGCGACCTTCTCATTCACCTACGAAGATATTACCGGAGGAGTGTCAAGCTCCGTGGAATATGATGTTTCAATGGATATTGTGTTGAGTGTGCCTGATTTCTCTTTCATTTATGATTCTCTTGAAGGCATATTCACGGTATCATTTAACACAAGTCAGCTCGGAGCACCGTTAGGGGAGAGGTCTGTTACTCTCGATGTGACATGGTCAGGAATCCCATTCTATGCCAACAAAACTGGACGTGTAATTTTAATTACTATAACAGATCGATTGACAGTATTGACCTATCCAACACCACCATCGACCCCATATGGTGATAATGTGACATTCACCATTGTCTTAACAGATGTTGCTGGTTCTACATCAAGAGGTGTAGAATCAGTTAACATCAGCTTGTACGATGGTGCTTTTGAGATTCCACAGTCATATCTGAGTGTGACTAAACTAGGCGACGGACAATACTTGATTGAGCTGGACACATCATATTATACAACACCTGGCGATTATGAACTCACTCTTGTTGCAACACCAGGTGCATTCTACTATCAAAGCAAAAGCAGTACACGAACGCTTAAAGTCAATCAAAGGGACGCTGTTTTGATTGCTGAACCACCGAGTAGTACTACATACAACACCTCTCTGAGAATTGTGCTGCAATATCTTGATCTGATTACACTAGAACCGATTGCAAATGTGAGCAGCCCGTATGTAAGTGTGCAAGTTCTCAATGGTAGTGATTGGATGTTGACATGTGAATGGAGACCTTCAATGCAGAACTATCTACTAATTGTAGAAACGTATAATCAGCCTCTAGACGTTGGAGTGCCTTATCAGCTATGGCTGAACTTCAGTAGTCAATATGTATCGCCTTTCTTCGGATGGTCAGATGTATTAGTGCCATTCCAGCTTCAAGAGAGAGCTACCAGTTTGGATTTAATATCTACAGCTCTTCCAACGCCCTACATGGAATTGGCTAATTTCACTATAGAGTACAAGGATGTACTATCTCTTTCAGGCATCACTGGCGGCACCTTGCTACTCTACAATGATACAGATCTGTTAGTCGAAACAGTGCACTATCACATCACAACAATTGGAGAAGGCCGTTATAGAATTTCGATTGACACCTCAGCACTAGGGATACCAGGTGTCAAAACTGTCAAAGTCGTTGCAGAATGGTCCATGGGAGCTCCATATTATGGTGATGCAACTCGCAATGTTAGCATCACTGTCAATGAGCGGCCAACCAATATTGATGTAGTAATACCACCCACAAGAACTGAGTTTCTTGAAAATGTTACATTCAATTTCATTTTCAAAGACACCATTTCTGGTGGTTCTATCGCAATTGCTGCGGATGATATTGAACTATACAACAATGGAGTACTTCTTAGCATTCAGGATTATTCAATTCTGATTGGTGGCCCATCCATACAAGTCAATCTAAACTCAACCATAATCAGCCCAACTCTAGTTAGCGAGTGGAATATCACACTAATCGTATCTTGGTCAAGTGGGATCCCATTCTATGCAGAAGATCGAGTAGTAGTATATGTCACAACAATCACAAGAGCTGGAATTGTAGAGTTCGAACAGATAGATGACACACCGTTCGGAGATAACATAACATTAGATTTAACATACTACGACCAAAACAGAGGCAGTGGAATTGAGGGAGCATCTATCTCAGTATCCTGTCTTGAGTATCCAGGTTTAATCAAAAATGTAGACTATTGGGTGACTCAAGGAACAGGTCCTGCAGCTGGAACATACATCATTGAGGTGGACAGCTCCGTATTGGGTGGATTGGGGACCTATAACTTCTTAGTCAATGTAAGTTGGAATCCGTTGATTTCTCCATACTATGGAAATGTATCAGGTCTGCAAGCAGAAGCTTTTGTCAGGGAAATCCAGTCTTCAATATCAAGTGAACTTCTATCACCATCAGTTTCAGCGTTCTATCAGAACATTTCATTCACTGTCAGCTTCATGGACATTGATCATATGCAAGCAATTGTTGGAGCTGAGGGATCTATCTCAATAAGGTATAGTTCTACTGGTCTTACACCTTCGATATGGTCAGTTTCGGTTATCTCGGATGGCGTATATGGAATAACTGTTAATCTTACTGATAGTCTAACCACAGGTCTTCAGCAGATAGTTGTTGATATTGCCATCTTCCCATATCAGTCAGTTGAAACACAGATAGTCTTTGGATTACGGTATAGAATTGGAGGTCTATCAGCAGATGTACCTCTAGGAAACTATGCTGGTGAGCCTACATATGTCACTGTCTATTTGACTGATGAGGACTCTGGAAGTGCCCCCTTAAGCGGAGCATCACTCGTACTAACTTGGGGAGACTCAAGCTCCTATGTTGATCTAGGAGATGGCAGATATAACATAACATTGTACACAAACAATCTAAACTTCGGTATACAGAGTCTTACCATTAGTGCTAGTGTGACATACTATTCTATAAGTCCACTAACTGTTGAAATCGAGCTTTTAGCCGTTTCCTCGGAGTTAATTGTAACATTTGCAGGTCCTAGACCAAATTCACCACTTGAAATCTATTGGGGCGAACCTGTTACTATCTATGCTGCATTGAATGATACACTCAGAAACCAGCTTGTTGAGTCTGCAACAATCTATTACTCTTGGTATTTCGGAAGTGACGCATTTGGATCAACAGGCATTCCTGGTAATTATAGTGCAATTTTAGACACAAGTCAGGGCAACGCTCTTGATACACTGATTGTAACTATCGAAGCACAGGCACCTAACTATCTCAATGCCTCGGCACAGATTTCATTCCAGATCCTACCAAGACTAATGGATATTATTCCGGATAATAATAGATATGTATTCTCTGTTGATTGGGGAGGGCAAGCGTCTGTAGTTGTCTATCTCGAGGACTCTATTAACACCCTTCTAGTTGCTGGAGCAAATGTAACAGCAGAATGGGAGTTTGCTAACCTGACACTAACAGAATTACCCGGACAACCGGGATTCTATTCAGTGAATATTCCAGTCTTGAATGCAACCTTCGATACATATGAAGTGCTGCTGCATGGATACAAAGAGAATTTCAGAAATGCGTCTGTGACATTAATACTCAGCGTCTCTAAAATCCACATGGTTGCTTGGTTGGATACCCAGACCGCGTCCTACGAATACACACCAATCTATTGGTCAGAACAGGTCAGAATAGGAGTATACGTTCTGACACCATCACTAAACCTCTCAGATCCCTACTCTACTGGACTTTCGAATTGTATTGTGACCTGGTTCTCACCAGAATTGAATATGAATGGAACCCTTCTAAATGGGTCATCAATCGGAGGTTCGGGATATTATTACTTCTACTTCAATACTACTTTGAGTACAGCGTCAGTTCATACATTTAAAATATCAGTAACTCCACCTAGTTCCGATTATACTTATGCAGAGAATTCGACAACAATCCTTGTACAAAATATACAAGCGAACATTCAGTCTGAGGGACCACAGGATCTTGTTTGGGGATGGAATGGATCCATAGTCTTTACCTATTATGATGTATTCCATGGAATTGGAGTTCAGGCTGATCAAGCAACATATTCATGGGCTGGTGGAGATGGAGATTTTGTGTATCTGGGTGAAGGAAGATATGGATTACCAGTTAATACAACAACCCTAAGACCTGGGACATACACAGTCACACTAGAATTCCGGAAAGCAAACTATGATGACATCAGAATTACAGTTAGGATTCATATTGCACCAGTCCCTACAGAAATCTCAATTCTAATTCCCGAGATCTACCAAGTTGGTGATAGCTGGTCTAACCTAGAAGTCCCATATGGAGAAGAATTCACAATCACATTATTGTATAATAACACTAACTTGGGTGGCGGAATTGCAAATGCTATATTCAATAATTCTGTCTATTCAGGTCCAGGATTCTTTGAAACACCACTTGTTTTGACAGATTTGAGGAATGGTAATTATTCATTTGTCTTCAGCTCAATTGGTTGGGACGTAGGTTCATCATTTTCATTCACAATTCATTTCATGCTTGAGAATTACACTTCAGCTGAATATACCTTTGAAATTACAATCATTAAGATACCAACAGAATTTGAGTTGGACCAGCCATCAGTTATAACACTCAACTGGGGTAAGAACACAACAATTTGGATTGAGTATTCTGACAGTTGGCCAAGTCATGCGGGGGAGGGGATTACCGATGCTCTGATTACAATAGACAATCCCACACCTCAATATGCTACTGTCGAATATATTGGTCCAGATGCAAGCAGACCTGGTTATTACCAGTTTAGAGTTATCGCACGTAGAATCTCAGGTGTTGCCGAGATATCTATTCACATCAATAAGACCAACTATGCTCCAGTTGATGTGACTCTCTTGGTAACAGTTAGTCCTTCAGCTGCAGATATAGCTATGCAAAGAACAATCACATTTGGTGGTGCATTCATAATTATCCTACTCATTGGAGCTATAGTTTGGGTCCGTATAATAAAAGTTCCAAAGATAATTAGAGCTATTAGTGGTCAAATTCGACAATTACGAAGAGGAAAAGTACCCAAACCAGCGAAGGTAGAATCACGACAAGCACTTGTCGCACAATTATTCAATGAATTGACTGAGGATATAGGGCTGAAGAAAAAGGCAGATTTAATGCCTTCGGAACCCATCGTTATTGAGATTCCTGAGATAGATGAGTTGATTGTAGATCTTGCAATACTTACAGGAATGACTCAGGAGGAAGTAGATGACTTCAAATTTGAAATTTCAAAGATGAGGATGAGCCAACAGACTAGTTTTGTAAAGGAAGTGATTAATCAAGAGCTTATCAGAGTTGCAGGAGTTCAAAATAAATCCATAGAACAGGTACTACAAGAAGTTGTAGCTGAAAGGCGTAGGAGGATTGGTGGAGATACGACTGAAGCCATACCAGAGATCTATGGAGAAATCGAGAAGGAAACTGAGGTGTCCGAAACAGAAGATGAGGAAGGAGTAAGTTATGAACATAGACTTAGAGAACTGGAACTCGAGGAAATGGCTGAAGAACTTGAAAAACGTGGAATCCCCACCCATGAGATTGAGTCCTTTGTTGCTCAGGCGAGGGAGCTACCCAAAGATGTTGTAGAGATGCTTCTGCAAAGCTTCACAGCTAGGGAGAAACCAGAACCAGTTGAGGAGAAAGTTGAACATCTCTCTGAAGAGGAACTTGGAGAGCTTCGCTCTGCACTAGTTAAACGAGGCGCTAGTGACAAAGAGATTGAGTCAATCATTGATCAAGCAAAAGATCTCCCTCGGGAACTCGCTCTTGAATTTTTCAAAGAACCAGAAGAATCGACAAAGAAGAAACGTAAGAAGAAAGCAAAGACACTCTCGAAAAAAGAACGTGATGAGTTACAAGCGGAATTGGTTCGGAAGAATGTTCCTGAAGCAGAAATCAAGGCAATCATGAAAGAATCAGAAACAGCTCCCAAAGAAAGAATTGAGGAATTTCTAAAATCATTAGAAGATACTGAACTTGAGGTGCCCATAGAAGAAGTTGAATTCGAGGACCGATTAAGTGACTTTGAGCTTGAGGATTTGCGCAAGGAACTTGAGAAAAGAAATCTACCAGTTGAGGAAATCAATTCTATTGTAAAACAAGCTAAGAATCTTCCTAAAGCTCTACTTGATGACCTCTTGAGTAGTATAGATGCGGACTTGGAAGCAAGGAAGAAGTAACAAAACAATTCAACCTACAACCAGAATGTCACATCACTTCTTCAAGATCAGTATCCATTCACCTAACATTCGTTCAGGACGAGGAATACGTATGAAATGGCGGATTAGTTTAGAGAAGAAGGAGTTTTCCAACTCAAATCCGATATCTGCAACTGCAATTTCAGATAGAATCCTATCCGATCTTACTTCTACTCCACGAATCAAATTACTCCCAATTGCTATGCAATACCTACCACCGGGCTTCAATACACGGTAAATCTCTTCTAGTTGTGATTTCATATCTTCGAAGAACTTGAAGACTATGTACGACCGTCGAGGATCTGATTCGTATATCCTTTTTAGAACAGGGTCTAAAGTTTCATAGCTCGATGATTTTAATTCGCTATATTCATCTTTGTAGACTACTTCAGTTCCAATATATTTCCGTTTAACGTGAGATAGTGGACCATCATCCAGAAGGCCAAGCCAATACATTTCCAGCTGATGTGTCCGCGGATAATCTACTGCGTTAATATATGGAGGCGAGGTAATTGCCATCTCAATTGAGTCAGAATCGAGACCAGTATTTACAGCAGTTCCATTTGGGAGATGCACCTCATTGACATGCAATTCCCGCGATATTTTGAAAAGCTCAGACATGGAGTCACACTGACGAAGTAGTGTTTCAGAGAACTTCGTTAGGGTATCACCAGGAGATATCGTCTTTACCACCTTTTTACGGAGAACTGTTCGAGTGCAGTGAGAATCTGCATTTGATACATCCCTAATAATGGAAGAAAAAACGATTTGGAAGAAGTCGCGAATGTCTTCACCCAGAGAGTTAGTCGGGCATTTCATACTTGAGCAATCAATGGATTCAGAGATAATAGCTAATTCGCGGAGGACAAACGACCGAAACCATCTATCGCGATAGTTGAATTCAGGTATTGAAGGGACATATTCAGAGTCTGTGTTTCTTTCAGTTATCTGAGCAATTAGATCCTTTGCAGCTGGATTCAGTATTTCAGGATCAATAGGTGTTGTCTTCACCTTAGTAATGAGTCGTGCTATTGGGTCAATATCGATTCCAACACCAATTCTGTTATTCAACAGAGTTTCTAAAACTACAGTCCCACTGCCACACATGGGGTCGAGTACAGTGTTTCCTATAAGAGAATATTTTCGAATTAAGTACCGAGGTAATTCTGGGAAAAACTTGGCGGGGAACTTATGAATTCCGTGTGTGAGATAGGATTGATCATTACTAATAATCAAGATTTCTCCCTGAGGAGGTAAATCAAAGGAGGGGTCAATATCACCTTCAAACTCCAATGACTCACTATGCTCATCTCTGGATGAGTCTTCAGGTCTATCAGTTGGAGTTGAAAGATTCACGAATCAACCACCCAGGTCATTGAAGTGATAGTTATGGCCCTTATAAGTTAACATTACAAGTTAACGAATGTTAACAATTAGTTAATGTTATATTGGATTGATGATGTGCAATTGTAAGCCCTTTCTAGGGTGATGTACGTAGAAGGAGAGAAAAATCCGAAATGGCAGATCTAAAGAATATCGGAGACCTGCTTATACTGCTGGGCGGTATAATCGGTCTGATAGAAGGAATCCTGACTGTCCTAGGAATAGGAGTTCTGGCATTCCTACCATACGTAAACTTTGGTCTGGGTCCATTGATTACAGGCATTCTCGGAATCCTGTTTTCATTGATCGCCCTAGTAAACAGTGGTACCATCAAAATTTCTGCACTTGAGTTCAGTAACAAGTGGCTCGTTGTACTCATTATGGGTATTTTGATGTACTTGTTCGCAAGTGGACTTGGTGGCGCACTCGTCATTATTGGTGCAATACTACTGTTGCTTTAGTTTAGGTTTGCTTTGCACCAGTTCACAAGAGCTGGTGCAAGCATACCATCTCCTTTTTTTGAGATTTACTTTGAATCTGAGATGGCCTTGTCAAGTCTATTGACAGCCTCATCCAATTCTTCCATGGTGATGACATAACTCGGCATGAATCTGATAACATTCTGTCCACAGCCAAGAAGCCATAGTTTTTGCTTCTGGACAGCATTCTTGAGGATTTTATCACGGAGCTCGGACGCTTTCTCTTTGGACTTCTTATCCTTCACGAATTCGATGCCGGTCATCAGACCAATACCTCGTACATCTCCAACGACTTCATACTTATCCATGAGCTCACTGAACCGTTTCAATAGGTAAGCTCCCTTCTCAGCGTTCTTCTTGAGATAGCCACCATCTTCTAGGTGCTTGAAGACCCACAATGAAAGCAAGGACATTTTTGGCTCTGCAGAGAAGGTTTCAGAATGTCGAGACCCGCCAGTGAACATTGGAGAGGGGCCAATTGAAGCACCCATCGGATATCCTCCACCCATTGCTTTGCCCATTGAAATATAATCAGGCACTACACCATGATTCTCGATTGCACACCATTTACCGGTTCGTCCCATTCCAGACTGAACCTCATCTGACATGAAATAAGCACCAACTTCTTTTGTCAATTCATAGAATCCCTGAACTGCCTTAGCAGGCGGTACTAGGTAACCGCCTTCTCCAGATATTGGTTCCATTACAGTCGCAGCAATGTCGTCACCCTCAACTTGCAATGCATATCGTAGGGCTTCAACACACTCCAAACTACAGTCTTCAACATTCGCTCCATAAGGGCATCGGTAGCAATATGGATAGAATACACGGATGACATCAACACCTTGTGGAAAGCCAGACTTGTGTTTTGCATTTGAAGATGTCAAAGACAATGCATAACCGGTTCGTCCATGAAAGGCAGGTCTGAATGCAACAAATCTTCGTCTACCAGACAAATCCATTGCGGATTTCATACATCCTTCAACTGCACGACCACCAGAGGTTGTGAAAACAACACGCTTCTTGTGATTACCAGGAGTTATACCTGCAACCCGTTCAGCAAGAAGAGTCTGAGGAATAGCATCAAAATCCGCTCCAGGCAGCTCCTTTACCGTGTCGAGAATACTCTCTTCAAATTCAATATACGGTTTATATCTGAGACCAAGTGCGCGAACAGCTACTCCACCAGTAACATCGAGATATTCTGTTCCTTCGATATCAAAGATCCAGACTCCTTCACCAACAGTGTGGTCAAGACAACCATAGACATCACGAGCTTGAGTAGTGATTGCTAGTGCATCTGCACCTCGCTGTTTCCAATACTCATTGGTCATCTTACTCTTGTCAAGGTCAAATCCAAGATCCTTCAAAATCCGAATGTGTTTGTCATCCATATCATCAACCTTCCTTAGATTGAACGGTCGTTTGGAGATGTGCCCCCATTATCTAATTTCCGATGTAAGCCAAAGAGTCTGTTTCCAACCTATCCTTTGAATAGCAATAGTCCACCAAGAACCATCATAAAACCTGCAAGTGTGTCCAATCTCATCATCCAAGCAATTGGATCCAGTATAAATCCAGGATATGAAACGATTGCGATTGCTATCAATCCAAACAGAGTTAATAGAACTGCAGACTTCGAGACTTTCCAAGTAACAAACCCGGATGCATCAAATGCAAGAGCAACAATGATGATCAGTACGATTCCAAGAAGAATTGCTATCAACCCTTCTGTAGTACCCGGTCCAGGTCCAATCATTGCGTTGTATATCCGTTGTATCGCATACACTAGAAGAACAATACCGCCCAGAACAGTATAACCTTGAGATGCGCCTAAAGCTTTACAACCCATGTCTTTGTCCTCCGAAACAAATTCTGTTTGATGTTGATTTAACGCGAGTATATAACTATCCCGCGTCAGACCGAGGTAATACATACACCTGTATTGCTCCTAGGTCATGTACGTATGACATCTAGTCATTATTCCGAAGGTGGCAGATACGAGATATTCTAGCTATGATGGGAACAAAGAAAGCGAGCGACCTGTTCGACTTGACAAGACTGAAGGACATGTCATCATCGAGGGACGGGCATACCCTGCTCGAGAGATTGTAGAAGCTTTGGCTCAAAGTGGATATTCTGAGATGAGGTCTGTTGGTGATGCACTGGTTCTAGGAAACAGACGGATCACACCTATCTTCAAGTCTAGACAGGACCGGGCAATGGCATCACTATGTCACGGTAGCCTTGCATATTGTTGTCCTCTCTCAAAAAGATGCGCTGAGCGGGATCGGGCGTTGGAGATTCTAGGTCTCACACTGGATGAATACGAACAACTGAAAGGTGATGCTCATATCAGATTCGTTGAAACAGCAAGAGGGTTATCAAATCTAGACCCAAGCTGGAGGCGACAAGCATCAAGAGAAAGAATGGCAAACCAGCCTGCAACAGATCCAGGATATGGAACTGATGACTATCGACAGGATTTCGAGTCACTCGACCAAACAATGCAGTCAATAAGCTCTCAATACAACGACCGTTCAGGACCATGGCGTGAAGAACAGTCAGAGCGGAGACAACCTACTGAAACATATCGTTACCAGGGCGATAGTAGAATTTTCGGAGAATCAGAAAACAAAGTATGCAATAACCAAGTGGATGAGTCAGTAGAAGGGATTGGATCATTGTTTTCTCA
>JBHLRC010000090.1:0-13308 GCA_048882965.1 Candidatus Thorarchaeota archaeon | reverse complement strand
CAAAGATTTTCACAAACGAAGTAGTGAGCAATCAGAACGCCTTCTCAACAAAGAAGGTCAACGATTTCCTTCGCTCATTTATGAACGAGCGTATCATTGACGAATTCGCACACTATGATCTACAAGCAGTCTTCACACAACTAGACGAGACCTCATTGAAGGTCAAGACAAAGGTTCGAATGAACTTTGAAAGAATAGGTCTAGAGCTTGTTGATTTGAAGTTTGAGGGAATCGATACAACCGAGAAATATCGTGAGCGACTCTTCTTCATGAAGACAGGTGGAGTGAGCGGTTCTCAATTATTAGGCTCAGAAACCGTAAAGGAATCAGCTGAGTCTCTTGGTAAGAGCCCAGGTGCTGGTTTTGGTGCTGGCATGGGCTTTATGGCAGGAGCTTCAGGAATGATGGGACAAGGTGGACAACAACAAGGTGGCGGTGGAGGAGGAACAACTCCAGCGGGTGCTAAGTTCTGTTCGAACTGTGGTACTGCATTGAATGGTGCTAAGTTCTGTCCCAACTGTGGAACAAAAGTAGGATAATCATATCCCGGGTGGACGGCTTTGTCCGTCCACACGATTCTCTTTTTTCATTTTACAGATTATGCGGTTGTTTTGAATTTCATTTTCAATTGTATCGCTTTATTTTCTAACTCATGAATTTCCTAAATACAATGAGTATTGCAATAATGACGAGTTCAATTGAAATTCCTAGGAGGAGATATGTTCTGAGGTTTGGAGGAGAAGGATTAGTGGAAAGGCTGGTGGTCGGAGTTGTTGAATCAGGTGATGTTGAAGGTGTGGGATCCGAGGAGGGTGAATGCACCTCATAGGTGAGTTCAATCTCATCCAGAAAGTAGTATTCTCCAGTGTCTATGTAATTTCGTATACAATGACCCTGAATCCCAATATACCGAATTTGACGAGATGAATCGTAATCACCTTGCTCAACAAGGACTTGTGATGACCGGCTACTCACATCAATAACAGAGGCTAAATCACCAGATCCCGCCACATAGAATAATGAAAAGTCGTAAATCGACTGATAGTAGTTCGTTTCATAGTTATGGGATGTAAAAGGAAGTGTACTCCCTTTCTGAAAATAACAGATTCTTCCTGAGGCAGTACCATATAGTCGATCGTCAACGATACTGAAACTTGCTAATATATCACGGTCTGTATCGAATAGAAGAAGAGACATCCCACCTGCTGACCATGGATATTCCTCATAGCTCATTCGAGCCCATAGAAGGCCAGCATCCAATATGGGTATAGAGAATCCCAAATCCTTAACATATAGAGGGCCTGTATTGTTTCTGTCCAGGTCTGGAAGTCCATCAAAATACAGTGCGTATGGATACGTCGAATCCAGAACAAGATCACCTTCGCTGATGATTTCTCGAGGAGTGCTAAATCCTGTAGAAGGAGTCTGTTTAGTCCAACCATCAATGGAATCACATTGGTCAATCCAAGAATTGAAGTCAACAGAGGGAGTAAATGCATTAATGGTCTGATGGTTTTTTGAGTATGAATCCAGAGAAACATTGACTTGTGAAATAATCAGAAAAGTAGCTATTATCGCTATGCTGATTGTTATCTTTTTGTGAATCAAGTTCTCGAAATTCCCTCCAAACACGTGGGATTCCTCTTGAGGGCTGATATTAATTTCGCTTCTTTAAATAGACAACGAGCAAACCTACACTCAGGCATAGAACGCCACCTGCAGAAACAAGAACAGTGTCAAACTCATTCAGAGATGTTGTTCTCGGGATTGTTGTAGAATAGGTAGTAGTTGTTTGTTGAGTAGTTGGTTCAGATGTTGTACTTGTGGGGGGAACGTATTCTGTATCAATCACACCCATCTCATCAATCGTGAAGTAGAAATGATTGACTCCTCCATAGATGCTTTGCCAATGAGGAACAACATCAACATAGAGGGTGTTACCAGGAACCCATGGTGACATAGCCTCTGCTCCTAATTCCCACTTATACTCGAAAATCACTCTACCTTGACCATCCCTAATGAGAAATTGATCGCCCGGAGGGGGGTAGACATTATAGAAATGTACGCGGAGCATCTCTGCTCCAATCTTGGTAAACACCCAGGACATCAAGGTATCAATTGGAGAGTTTTCGATGACAACGCGTATGTGTGGTTCAAACTCCTGAATATAGGACTGTTCAATTTCTGCGTATAGCTCCTTTCCAAAATAGAAGATGGACCCATCAAGAGTCACTCTCACAAGGCTGGGGACAAAACTCGGATAATTGTAATCAAGTATGTAGTTGAGAGTATAGATAGTGTCCGTGAGTTTGTTCATTGTCCTCCACGAGTTGCCATTATGAAAGCTAATTGAGCTTAGGGTTCCATTAGAAGAGTCATGTATCGTAGCATTGACCGAAACTTCACTCCCATACTCATAGTCAGCAACATCAATATCAACAGTGACCAATGTAGAGTTGTTCAATATAGTCACATCTGAGAGTTCCTTTGGAGCAGTACTAAGTACTGAAACCCCAATATCAGTGACAGCAACCATGTCCTCAACCCGAACCAACCATCCATCATCGAAGTAAAGATAGATCTGAATTGACAAAATTTGTCCTTCCACAAGTTCTGCGACAGCAGAGTCATTGGACAGAATAGGATCTTCAACTGTAAAGGATCCAATACCGTGTCCCCAATAGTAGGAGTAGATGACATCAGACCTACTAGTATAATTGATGAGCCCACTCTCAACAATTGCACTTATTGTTGAAACTCTTGCTCCCGGAGTGATTGCAGCGATGACGAGTTTTTCTGTGCTCAAGACTGTGGAATAAGCATCTTTCATCTCTTGAGTCGCTGACTCAAAGATAAAAGTGCGGCCGATATCACAGCTCTGTCCGTTATACTTCGCTCCAGCTTTGACTACCATTACGGGTTCAGAATTAGGATTTACTATATGCTCATCGTCATCATTGGACCCACCATATGGTTTAGCCCATTCATCTCTCGCCATAATCACAGTTGGATAACTCAAAGGTCCATCAGAGCCCTCTGCTCTCATCACATAATCAATGTGATTTGTCACCTCCAACTGGGTGATAGGTCGGTCATAGGATTGCCTTAAGAGATTCTTTACATCACTAAGTGCTGTGCATGTTATCTCAGCAGCTATTTGGGCATCTGATGCAGCATCAGCGGGAACGAAATCATGTCCTACGACTATAGGAGTGGATTTGCTGATGAGGGAAGCAACTAGAATGCAACCTATGATAGTCCAACTGAATCTTCTAAGAGAAGTATTGAGCACTTCAAATCCCAATGTCCCAACTCGTTTTCCAATAAAGAAGCATCCCTTTAACGCAAGTGTGAGGCTACGAATATTTTCTATAAATATAACTGAAGATAACTACGAGCCCTATCGCAGTTGTTGGAAGCACAGTCCAAGCCAGGTTCAATGGTTCGGTTTCTGCAACATGAGGGTCCGTCCCAGCTTCATACTCTTGAAGGTTCGTCTTGCCATCACTATCAGGATCGAGATTAGCATCAGCCAGAAGAGGATTAAGACCGTTCTCTACCTCCCATTGATCAGGTAAGGAATCATTATCACTATCTGAAGAGTGGGGATTAAGTCCCATACTATACTCCTGAGCATTTGTGAGACCATCTGAATCGTCATCAGCCAATCCGTCTGAGGCATCAGTCGGATTGAATCCATTCTCATACTCCCAACCATCGGGCATTGAATCAAAATCAGAGTCAGTCACATTTCCATTAGTACCCAGAATAATCTCCATCGCATCACTGAGTGAATCAGAGTCGCTGTCGCTTTCGAAAAGAGCTGTATCCAGCCAATACTCTTCATGGTCCAATACACCATTTGCATCAACGTCTGAATCATACACAATCTCTGCTTCATAACCAACCGAGGCATCATTCAAGTTATCGATTTCCAAACGGTAAAGACCCACATCGGTTACATTTGTCAAGAGAGCTAAGCGAGGAGCCCATGCAGAAGCACCAGGATAAATTTCGGAGGTATATAGTGTATCATCAGGAGTGTAGAGTCGAAAAGATACTCCTCCACCAAACCAACGACAAGTGATGTTTAACATTGTGGGAGTTGTGATAGCGATATGAAAAGTCCGGGAGCTGCCACCGTTAATTGTGCCACGAGGATAGAGGTGAATTGGTTCTCCATAGGCACGACTCATGGTGAAAGCCATTGTTGCAGCGAGAATAGAAGTTACTTCCTTACCAAGATAGACTGCAAAATTTCGATAGTCGATATTATCATTTATAGTACCAGAAACTCCATCATACATATACCCAGACTCATATGCGCACAAGACATTCTGGTAACCCTTTTGATAGAAGGGATAATGGTCCGATGACTGCCAGATTGGAAGTGAACCATGAGGAGTTGGAGCTATGATGTCATAGCCAAAGAAACTCCCAGCCATTTTTGCCAAGTCAGCCCAATATTGACCGACATGATATTCAGCATCAGATGAGTAACCAAGAAGAATCCGTTTGTCTAGGTCTGCATATCGATTCTGATAGAGTAATGTATCAAGGTTATACATAGCTAGAAAATCCATTCCTTCGTTGAATGCTTCCAATGATACTTGCTTGCTT
The DNA here is from genome assembly GCA_048882965.1 of Candidatus Thorarchaeota archaeon. Classification (GTDB taxonomy): domain Archaea; phylum Asgardarchaeota; class Thorarchaeia; order Thorarchaeales; family Thorarchaeaceae; genus SMTZ1-45. The sequence goes on along the minus strand of JBHLRC010000090.1, from coordinate 8,688 downwards.
CCTGAGAGAGGATTAAGAGAGTGTGCACCATTAAAGGCGCAGAAGTAGATGTCGAGCGGCCATTCATAATATGACATGACACGAGCGAGTTCAAGTAACACACCAATACCCGAGCCGTCATCATTTGCACCGGGTGAGCCATCCGCACTATCATAGTGTGCACTGACCACAAAACCAGGATGTTCCCCTGGAAGGTATCCCGGAAGACGTGCTACGATGCTTAAGTAGCTCCCAACAAGCTCAATCTCCATGCGTCCTGCGGAAAGGGTTGTTAACTGGTCAATGATCCACTCTCTTGCATCACCATTGTTCCCAATCAATCGCGCATCGGTCATGACATATCGAGAGCCATTCTCAATGAGAGTTTCGATGAATCCCTCGTAGGTTGGCTGGGTTATGAGCGAATATATTTCAGAGGCAATATTTGTACCGTAAATTCGCTGAGGATTTGATGGAGATGCTGCAGGTATGGCAATAGCTGGACTAGTTGAAACGGCACTTGATGAAACTGGTGTAAGAGTGAACGAAAATAGCAGCATCACTAGGATGAATAGCCGTTTCATAAATCGATTTCGACAAGTTCCTCTCAATAAACTTAGCTCTAACCGCAACCCATCCCAACTTCACTCCGTGCTAATTATATGGTACTAGGTATTGAGAAAGTCAGTTTCAAGTGTAAGTTCGGTAGGATTGTATAGGTATGCGACATGACTCGCGCTATCAGCTCCCAGCAAAGGAACCTCGCATCTCAAGTAGAGCTCATAAAAAGAGTACTGGTTCATACTATACTCCAGAGTACCTTGCGGATCTTATAGCACAAGATAGCATCTTTACTTGGATTTCGAATCAGTGTGGTGTCAAAATATCTTCCATAGATGACATTGAGAGACTTAATTCTCACCAACGCGAACGACTAGTCCGTGTTGTTAGAAAGATGACAATTCTAGATCCGGCTGTAGGTGATGGTGTCTTTCTGGTGGCTGCTGGAGAATTGTTGTTTAAGATCCTAGGGATTCTCAATCTAGAGCAGTCAAAAAGAAACACAATTGTAAAAGAGAATCTGTATGGAGTTGATCTTGCAGAATATGCGATTAGTTCATGTGTTCAGAGGTTGGCCAATTGGAGTGACATCAAGGATCATTCTGCACTTACTAATTTGAAAATTGGAAATACCTTAGTAGGAAGTGTAGGTTCAGAATTATTGGTTCTAGATGGTTATGTTGATGATTCTATATTGAATTGGAATGAGGTGTTTCCAGAGATATTCCAAAACGACAATTGCGGGTTTGATATTATACTCGGCAACCCACCATACGGAAATATCCTTGGCCCAGTTGAAAGGCAATTCATATCAAAAGCTTACCCGTTTACTGTGTGGGGAGGAAGAAATGGTACGTGGAATAGTGCTGCACACTTTCTCGTCAGAGCATTATCGCTGTTGAAAACTGGAGGACAACTGGGATTTCTAGTCCCAAATAGTATTCTCAGAGTAAAGCAGTTTTCTAAGACAAGAGAGTTTCTTCTCAATAAGACTAAACTCTGGAAAATAGTTGATGAAGGGAGTCCATTCGATGATGTGACATTAGAGATGATCAGTCTGTTCTGTGAGAAAACAATAGCAGAAGGAGAATATAATATCAAAGTTGAATCGCGAAGACTGGGTCTTGAGCAGTCCAATCAAGTGTCTTCTAGTGTCTTTAAAGAAAGTAAGGTTTTTTCAATCTATCATGATCACATCTTGAAGAGTATTCTGAAGAGAGGGAGGAAGGGTCTCCTTATTGCTGGTAGAGGACGAGACATTCCAAAAGACCATGTTAAGAAACAAAAAACAACTAAGTTCACAATTCCATACATCACAAGTGGGAGAAGTGTTCGTAGATATATGTTGAAAGCTCAACATATCTCCTATACAGACGACTGGTATGAACAAGATGCTGCTCTTAGGGAGTCCTTTGGGAATGAGTTACTTGTGGCTACTAAGAACTACAGATACCCGCGTTGTATCATCAAACCAAAGGGGATGCTCCACGGCGGAGGGATTGTCAGAATTACTCCACTCTATAAAGACGCGGACCTTCGTGTCCTCGGACTGATTCTAAACTCCAAACTTGTGAAACAAATAGCAATCAGATACCTGACGAATTATTCGCAACTCACCTGTTGTTTGAATACCGGAATCATGGAGGAACTTCCTCTTGTCTTACCTAACAATTCTGGAATCTACAGAGGTCTCTTTGATATGCTAGCAGATTTGTATTCAGAAACACACGAGGAATCAAAAAGGTACCTCATTCATACTCTTGAGAACTTTGCAGACGCTCTAGTCTATTCTCTATACCTAGGTGATAATAATCTTGAGAAGATGACTGGTGACTTTGAGGGGGATTTGCTTTATGCCATTCAAGATGATAATATAGTGAAGCTGGTTGATGACATCTTGAACAGTACTCTGGTAAAAGAGCTGGATCTTCTTGGGGAACTTCCAACATCAAGAAAGCTTCGCAGATACTGATGCTTAAATAGTGAACACACGAAAACAGCAGGACCAAGAATGGATGAAGACAGTTCGAATTCAGAGGACATGGCAGAAGACCTCATTGATGCGATTGATGATGACGCAAAAGATGAAACTGATGATGGACTCACTAAAAAAGAGAGAGAAATAGAAATCAGTAGAGAATCTGAGCGTCAGAAAAAGGCTCATGAACTGAGGAAACAACTGAGAAAGCGGCAATTAGGATTGCTTACTTACAAGTGGCCGGCAATTGTTTTGATTTTGGGAGGGATTATGGCAATCATAACCGAATTTCTTGATGTGATGGTTCGTAAACCAGGTGTACCTCCAGAGGTGGGATTTAGCAACTTTGTTGAAGCCCTGACTAGAACTGGGGGGGTCATTTACGTGTTCCCGTTAATTGCTGGTGTCTTCATGATTATACTGAGTTACTTCGCCTATAGTAATCCGAGAGCGACTTGGTTGGCTCTGATTCCTGCTGCGATGCTTGGTATGTCAGGTGGTACTGTATACTTCTTAATCACATTTGCAGTGACTGCAGATCCCAGTCTAGAGGGGTTGCTCTATGCATCTCCCGTTGCCCTATCAATGATAATTGCAGGAGTTATTGCTCTATTAGCTATTGCCATGAAAGAAAAAGAGGATTAGTCTGAGATGAACTCCTCGAGTCGACCTTCCTCCTCAAGAAGATTCATCCAGTCGATACGAATAGGTTCGGGCTTATTCTTCATCAATGCCTCAATCTTTTCAACAGTTTCAGGTGCACTGAGGTTAGTTGTGTCAATCTCATAGACTTTCGCCTCACCGAATGCATCTAGAGCGTCCATCTGGCATACTCCAAAGACTTCTGCCTCCACGTTTTCATTCACCTTTTCTTTGGCATAGTTTCGCTCTGAGAGTCTATCCTTGAGTTTGTCAGGATGGGTTCTGAGAATGAATACCCATTGTACTGCAGAACTTGGAACAAGATCGATATAATGACCCTCAATAATGAAGCTCTTACTCTTGTCTGATGTCAGTTCAACAAGCTCATCAATAAGACAGTCTTCGTTTATGATTCCTGTCTTGCGTACTTTGTCCTCTGCGGTTATACACCCAGAGTCATCTGCAAGTTGACCAAGTGAAATCACGTCTACACTCAGTTTACTACCGAGTATCTTTGCGACCATTGTCTTCCCAGTTCCAGGTGAACCACCTACAAGTATGACGGGCATGAGCTTGTTTCACTGCATCATCAAGATAAGGTTTGAGAAAGTAGCACAAAAATCCGCGTACATAATTGATAAAAGAAGTTTGAATTCCGTCTTACACAGCCATGAATACCCCTTATAGTATCCGGCAATTTCACCCGGATGATATCAAACTAGTAGTGTCAATCAACCAGAGATGTCTACCTGAGAACTATCCAGACCAGTTCTTTATGGGCCTGCATTATCATGCACCCAAGGCATTCTTTGTAGCTGAATATGATGGAGAGATAGTGGGCTACATAATGTGCAGGATTGAACGAGGAATCTCTGGGTTTGGCAAGCGTCCAGTAAAGAAGGGACACATAGTATCAGTCGCGGTCCTGAGGGCACTAAGAAACAAAGGAATTGGGACCTCACTAATCAGTGCTGGAATGGATGGCATGGCAGAATATGGGGCAAGTGAATTTTATCTCGAGGTCAGGAAGACCAATGAAGATGCAATTACAGTATACCAAAAGCTTGGATATACTGTACGTCGAGTGTTGAAAGGGTATTATCGTGACGGAGAAGATGCATACCTCATGATCAAGATGGGGGAGGACTCCTCAAAGGAAGGAGAAACAAATGAGTGACCAGATTGAGGTCCCGCTCATTCCAGATTGCTCTGCGTGTATTGTAAATAGCTTAAAGACACTCATTCCGCTTCTTACAGAAGACAGTGACGAACAGAACAGATTATTCTCATTAGCATTCAAGCGAATATCTGAAGGTTACAGAAACAGACTTACACCTATTCTTCTTTCAATAAAACTCTACCAAGAGCTCTACACAATTGGGGGTATTGATGATCCATATGCTGAGATAAAACAACTCAGCAATGAATCGGCCCTCAGAGCACTTCCACAGGTGGAGAAGAAGATCAATAATCTTGAAGGATATGAGAGATTGAGGGCATGTCTAGCTGCGTCAATTGCTGGCAATGTGATAGACTATAATACAGTTGAACATAAACCAGATCTTGAGAGTCTTGTCGAAGTTTTCGATTCTATTTTGGTAGAGGGATTTGCCCTTGATGACTCAGAACATCTCTGGAGGTCTCTTCAGTCAAAGAAAGGTCATCTAACCTATATTGCAGATAACGCAGGAGAGGTCTTTCTTGACATCCCCATGCTTAGGTTTCTGAAGGAGCTGGGATGGAAGACAACCTTTGTTGTCAAAGGACGGCCGATGATCAATGATGCAACAGAAGATGACATTCGCGGCACTGAAATTGAGCAACTAGCAACTATCGCAAATAGTGGAGCATGGGCACATGGTGTACCTGTAAAATATGTGAGCAAGGAGTTCATCAAACTCGTGTCAGAGAGTGATATTGTGATCGCAAAAGGTCAGGCGAACATCGAAACTGTTCCAGAGATTCAGAGAAAGACAGGTGTAGAAACCTACTATGTCGTAAAGGCGAAATGCTCCCATATCTCGCAGGCAATTGGAGCCTCTCGAGGTGACAATGTAGTTCTTAGACGTCCCAGAATTACGGCTCGAAGGTAATGTTTAAAAACTGAAAATTCTGCGAAGTGCATGTACAGTTTTCTTGAACTGGTCAAAACCAGTCAGTACTATGTCAACTGACTGCTGGACCAGGAAAGGGAGGAACTAATTGATGAGTCAACAGGTACCGGTGATAGTACTTAAAGAAGACACCGAGAGAACGCGTGGCCGTGACGCACAGAGAAACAATATCATGGCCGCTATAGTGATTGCTGAGGCAGTAAAGTCCGCTCTTGGACCCAAGGGTATGGACAAAATGCTCGTTGATAGCTTCGGTGACATTACGGTGAGCAACGATGGAGCAACCATCCTGAAAGAGATGGATGTTGCACATCCTGCAGCGAAGATGGTGATTGAAGTCGCAAAGACCGTGGATTCGGAAGTCGGCGATGGTACAACCACAGCCGCAATCTTGACAGGAGACCTACTCAGACATGCTGAAACTCTCCTTGACCAGAAGATCCATCCGACAACCATCATCAGTGGTTACAGAAAGGCTACGCAAAAAGCACTAGAGGTAATTGATGAGGTTGCTGAGAAGGTAGACCCAGAGAGCAAGGACTACAAGAAGATCCTCACGGATGTTGCTAAGACTTCGATGTCGAGTAAGTTTGTGTCAACATCCAGAGACCCACTCGCAAAGATTGTTGTTGAGGCGGTCCTTTCTATTGCCAAAGATGTTCCAGAAGGCGAAGAGCTAGACATTGAGAACATTCCACGTCAGAAGCAGGAAGGAATGCAAGTAGACAAGACTGAACTTGTGAAGGGTCTGGTTCTTGATAAAGAGATAGTCCACGCTGGAATGCCCAAGAAGATTCAGAACGCTAAGATCGCTCTCATTGAATCAGCACTTGAGGTCAGTAAGACCGAGTTTGATGCTAAGATCTCGATAACCGATCCGACCGGGATGCAGAGTTTCCTTGATGAAGAGGAAAAGATGCTGAAGACTATGGTCGAGAAGATCGTAGAAGCTGGTGCAAACGTTGTGATTGCCCAGAAAGGTATTGATGATGTTGTTCAGCACTACCTTGCCAAAGAGGGCATACTCGCAGTCAGGAGAATCAAGAAGTCAGATGTTGAGCGAGTGCACAAGACTACAGGTGCAACAATCGTTTCAAAGATTCAGAACCTTGCAGCAAGCGACCTCGGCAAAGCCAAGCTCGTTGAGCAGAGAGATGTTGGAGATGACAAGATGTTGTTCATTGAAGGCACTCCAAAGTCAAGTGTCGTCACACTATTAGTCAGGGGCGGAACTGACCACATCGTTGATGAGGTTGATCGTGCTCTGAATGATGCACTCTATGTTGTGAGGGATGTTGTCATGCATCCTGCAGTGACATACGGTGGCGGCGCACTTGCTGCAGAGATTTCCAAGCAGTTGAGAGATTATTCTTCGACTCTCGAAGGTCGTGAGCAGTATGCAGTAAACTCATTTGCTGATGCAATTGAGTCACTACCTAACGTTCTGGCTGAGAACGCTGGGCTTGACCCAATAGATGTGATTGTCAATCTAAGAAAGGCACACACAGATGGGAAACTTCATCATGGCATCAATATCACAAAGGGTAAAGTAGATGACATGAAAGCAGCTCGCGTTGTTGAATCAGCAATCGTCAACCGGCAGATTGTTATGTCAGCATCTGAGGCTGCTCAGATGATTCTCAAGATTGACGATGTCATCAGCTCCAAAGGTGGACCCGATATGGGAGCCGGACCTGGAGGCGCTGGCGACTTAGGCGATGACGAATAGAAAGAGTCAAACGTAGAACGAAATCAGGTGTAGGTCATGTCAAAAGACTCTGAACCATCAAAAGAAGAAGCGACTGATGCTAATGAATCAAAAGAACCCACTATTGAGGAGATAGTGGCTCTATTGACCAACATTCCAGGTGTTGGTCCAAAGACTGCAGAGAAACTAGCTGCTGCAGGATATGACACACTGGAAAAGGTCGTGGAGGCAGACAAGGAAGAACTCGCTGCAGCTGTTGCAGGACTGAGTGTTGCCAAGGCTGAAGCCACAATTGCTGAAGCTGCTGATCTTCTTGAGAAGGTAAAGTCCGGAGCCATCGATCTTAGTGGCAAGAAGTCCAAGAGAAAGAAAGCCACTGAGCCAGAACCTGATAGACATGAGTTAGAACCCATCGAGGCAGTCGCAAGAGCTGAGGAACGAAAGAGGCTCGTGACAGGATACGATGAAGAGAAAGCCAAAATGGGAATTCCCATAGGTCCAAAGTGGCTCACGAAATTTGAAAAAGCACGTATCATTGGCGCACGGGCACTTCAAATCTCAATGGGAGCTCCTGTGTTAATAGACATGAGAACAGCTCCAAAGGGACGTTTTGGATTTGCTGAAGCCGAGCTCAAATCTGGTAGATTGCCCATGACCGTTCGAAGGACTCTCCCCACTGGAGAGTTTTATGACATCCCATTATCGATTCTATTAAAGAACACGAGGTTGGACTAGTTCCAATCTCGTTGCTCATTTTCTTTTGCAGTACCATTCTGTGCAATCATACTATGTCTTAAAAGCGACATAGCACTAATTTTGTATTCCTAGTGGTGAGTGAAATTGCAAGCTTTACTACCAGACTCAGAGCTCGTCGTTAAAATCCTTCTCGGATTTGTAGTTGGCGCACTCATTGGATTGGAACGTCAGAAGAAACTGGAGTCTGAAAGGGTTGTCGGGGTTAGATCTTTTGGTCTGCACAGTCTCTTTGGTACGCTTGCCTCATACTCCACTCAACTTCTTGGTGAACCTGTTGTCCTTATCTACGCTGTCATGGTTTCAGGAATTCTCATTGTAACACAGATTTACTACAAGATATTCAGGACAGGGGGTAAAGGTCTCACAACACCATTAGTATTTGCAATATCCTTTGTATTGGGTGTCCTTGTGGGATTAGATACTCCTGAAGCTGGATATCTTATTGGCACCCGTGGCGTACTGGCAATGACTGTGTCCTTTGGAGTGTTTTTGGTTCTATGGTTCAAGGAAGAACTAGCTCATGCCGTTGAGGTCATATCTCGAGATGAGATGATAAGTGCTGTAGAGTTGGGCGTAATCATTCTGTTCCTCTGGCCAATTATACCAAGTACTATAACGATAGGAACCATAGTGTATCCTCTGCTTACGATTTACTTTCTAATCGTCATCCTTCTAACAATCAGCTTTGCTAATTATCTACTAGTGAAGAAATTCAAGGACAAGGGCGTCTACTTCTTTGGGTTTTTCGGAGGCCTAGCAAACAGCGAAGCGGCAGTTTCTAGTGTTACTGACTTTTACGTCAATTCTAAACGCAAGGGTTCTGGCAAAATCTCCGTTTCGGTCATCTTTGCCGATATGGCGATGGTTGTTCGGAATGGGTTCTTACTGCTTATCCTTGATACGACATTCAGGTTGATTGGTCTATACTTGATTCCCATAGTGGCAATCAT
>JBHLRC010000089.1:0-13396 GCA_048882965.1 Candidatus Thorarchaeota archaeon | reverse complement strand
CCAGATTGACAGAGGGCGCATGTACATAGAAGCTCGAAAATTAGTTTCCTCAGTCCATGCTTCTGGTGTTCGAAACCAGTACCCTCGTTCTTTGTATGTTGTATTATAGACACCAAAAGCTGTCTTCAGTCCTTGATCCAGTAATCCAGCATGGATCATAAATGCAGCAAGTGCGTATGTGGTTCCAGTCCAGACTTCCGAACTCTGCGCACAAGTATTGTCTGGAGTTCCGTCTGGACGCATTCCATTTACTGCGCCTATTTGGCCCAGCTGGAATCGCAGAACATTGAAGTTGTAAATCGTCTGTAAGGTTGAGAGCTCATTCTTCTCCGGGACAATTCGAGGTAAACCGCAGACATGCATGTACCATTGTCCTGAAAGCTGATCAGCCATGATGCTATCATGATGTCTAGAGCTGCTACTGTCAAAGTCATAATATCGACCATTCCAAAGCTTCTCCTCGAAGCTCCTCTGGCCATTTTTGAGGATTACTTGATATTTCTTCTCTATACCCTCATCCCCAAGAGCCTTTGCCATTGCAATCATAGCCTGTGTAGCACCAAGATATAGACTGCCGCAATATGCACTGGGACCTTCCATCCTCCAGTTGTCATAGGTCTGGTCAGGGAACCCTTCATTCTCAGGAAGGCCATCGTTATCTTGGTCGAAGTTGTCAATATACTCCATAGCTTGTTTCAAAGCAGACCAACATGACTTCAAGAATTGTCTTTCCTTCGTGTAGACATAGTTCCTATAGACCTGAAGTATGAATTTCGAATTGAGATCCTTCCATCTTCCACAGTCGAGATAGGCATATGCATTTGTCATATACCATGGGTCTTCCTGAGGCATTCCCAAGTCATGTGGAACAGCTCCTCTTGGTTTCCTAGGTACGACTTTTTTATCAACAAGCAATGTGTGTGGCGTATCATCTTCCATATTGATTGTTTCTGCAAAGTCTATCTGAATGCTGTTGTCTAGCTCAGGCCAGTTCATCAATGTAGCAAAAGAAGCATAGTAGAGAACGTCATACGTGTTGATATAGGGGTACTCAAAACATTCAAGATAACCAAAGTGGCCCAATCCCTTGACATCCACCTTCTTGTCAACTTCTCCGACAACCCATGATGAACTACTATCTACTAGGAAATACAGTTCATTCAAAAGGCCGGATTTAAGCCAAGTGGGCCTATCTGACTCAACAATTGGTCTTTGCCAGTCCTCAATCATAGTATTCCAATTTCTCCAGTGGTTGAGCGCTTCAGTAACAAGTGGAATGGCGGATTCACCTTCTGTACCAAAGAACCGAGTATAATATTTGTACCATCTGCGACCATCCCCAAACTGGATAATGGGAATATCCCAACTGAGTGCAAAAACGAGTTCGGTTGTTTCTTCAGGGGCTAGCTGGACTTTGGCGCAAAGTGCCCCACCCTCCCTATGAGGCGTCTTTGTTGGTTTTGGTTCTGATTCCACTAGTACACCATTCTTCTTGAAACTCCTCCAAAGCTCACGACCTTTTGATTCGGTGTCAAATCGTGTCAGACTTGATAATTCTGTCATACCTGAACTTTCAACCCCCATTCCAAATGTAACGGGGCTCGCGGCTTCAACTCGCTCCTGACGAAGATCGAGGAGGAGTCGATTGGGATTGGAACAATCAATAAGCGTGTGAGTGCAATCAATCTTTGGCTGTGTAGGGGACACTGCATTCTCCCACGTGAACATCAATGAAACACCAAGTTCCTTGTCTATGACGTTCTTCAATCTCCAAGAAAAAACACCTACTGGGTAGGAAGTCTCTTGATAGTTATTCCCGATGACTGGTGACAATTGTTGACAAACTGCCTCCACACCAACATCACGAAAGTTGTAGGTGGTCCAGGCACGCGGAAAGAGGGCATGATATGTTGCTCTTGAACCTCTCATCCCCCAAGCCCACGAACTCAATGGAGATTCTGTTGGTACTCTTGTATTAAGTGTCTGAACAAATGGTCGACCTACCCCCTCTACTCTTAGGTGAAACTGATTGGGTAGTGAGGGGTGATACTCATGAGCTCCAGGTCTAAGATGCCATCTAGCAAAATCCCCCTTGAAACCACGCCCAATGCTACCACAACCTAACCCTCCAATTGGAACACCCTGATTGTAACCATCATCAATTGGCCTTGTCGGAGGACATGGAAGCATCTCCCAGAATTGTTCATCAAGATCGATTGGGACCTCTGCTAGAGTTGGCCAGACCATACTTGGTTCGAGTCCCATAGGATAACTACGAGGCCTTCCGGGTTGCACCGGACCTTCATTCAAGGAGATTGTCCATGCACACTCAGGGATTTGGAAGGTCATATCTTTATCTCCGTTAAGAGAGATTGTCACCATTTCTGATTACGTATGGTGGTGTCATCACCTGTTAAGGATTATTCACGATATAAACTCAAAACAAAGACGAGATGAACCATTAGATGTGCAATACCGAAAATATTTCGAATATCTATGCCTAAAATACGAAAGAAATGAAAATGTTTATCATTATTTTCGGGAAAATATTATAGCCTATTTCGCAACAAAGCACACTGAGAGTAGTCATTGTCCAATAGTTAGTATATTTGAAACCTAAGGAGTTTCAACACCCCCCAGGGTATCCGCATGGAGACAATGCACTCTCAAATTCTATAACCTGAAAACCAGAGGGCACCCTAGATGGATAACACCCACGAAGAACCTGAATTCCTAAGGTTGATCTTTTCCGACCTCCTTGGGCGTACAAGATGCATAGAGGTCGGATTTGACAGATTGGATGAGGTCATCGAGTATGGGCTAGTCATCGATGGATCCTCAGTTCCCGGTTTTGCAACGGTCAATGAAAGCGATGTGCTTCTTCTCCCATCCTGCGCCACCCCACTTTCTCAACCTTGGGATCCCTCAGCGGCATTCCTATTGTGTCGTGTTCATGAAACAACAGGAGAACCACATCCAAGAGACCCGAGAAACATCCTGGGAAAAATAGTGAAGAGAGCAGAAAAGAAAGGATTCAAACTCATGGTTGGTAGTGAGATGGAATTCTTCACTGTCACTAGATGTTCCGATGATACGATAGTCCCAGTTGATGGTGGAGGATATTTCTCATCACAACCACAGGATTGCGCTCTCGATTTCAGACGTGATGTAATCAGGAAGTTGAGAGAGATTGGAATCTCTACAACATCACATCATCATGAGGTCGCAAAGGGTCAGCAAGAGATAGGACTAAGGTATCTCGATGCTGAAGCAATCGCAGACAACATCATGATCTCACGTATCGTCATAACGGAGATGGCACACAAACGAGGAATGATAGCTACATTCATGCCAAAACCATTCTCGGATCAAAATGGATCGGGAATGCATCTTCATCAAAGTCTTTGGAGTTTCGATGGTTCAAGAAACCTTTTTGCAACGACAGGTGAAAGCTCAATTTCTACATTGGCAATGTACTATATCGGAGGTCTTCTCAATCATGCTGTAGAACTAGCTGCTATTCTTGCTCCAACAGTGAATTCTTACAAAAGGCTAGTACCAGGTTTTGAAGCCCCCACACGAGTTGCGTGGGGATATAAAAACAGAAGCACCATGATCAGAGTACCTCACTTCAACGGGTCAAAGAAAGCCCCAAGAATAGAATTGAGGTGTCCGGATGCCACATCATCTCCACACTTAGTCATCGCCTCGATACTTGCTGCAGGTCTGGACGGAATAGAGAGGATGATTGAACCACCTCAACCAACAGATATGGACCTTTATGAAACAGGTGTCCGACTACCATCACTCCCAGGTTCCTTGGAGAGAGCTCTTGAGAGTCTGGACACAAGTACTATGTTGAGAAGTTACTTGGGAGAATCAGTTGTAGACACCCTAGTGAAATTGCGGCGAAGTGAATGGGAGAATTATGTAAAAGCCACGGGAAACCCTGGAATTGCAGAGATTACAAGGTGGGAACTTGAGAAGTATATGCACATGAATTAGTTTGTATCGGTTCCAAAAGACTTCTATCATGCAATAGCATTTGTTTTTTCAGTGGAGGTCAAGAAAATGACCAAATTTGAAAGCAAAGAACAGTTCCAGAAAGTGTTCACTAAATTCTGGGAAAAAGCAACGACTCATTCTGATATAATGGAGAAGCTTGCCAAATCTCAGGTGGTTGTTCGTTTTGATGTTGAAGATCCCGAGGCTCATATGACCATCAACTTCAGAGACCCAGGACCAAATGGTGAGATCGGGACTTTGACATTTGACAGTGATGTTGAGCCTGAAATCTCAGTATGGTCAAAATCAGAAACCACTAACAAGTTCTGGCAAGGCAAACTGAACACTACGGTGGCAATGGCAAGAGGCCAGGTGAAGCTCGATGGCTCAGTGGCAAAAGCACTTGGTCTACTCTCAAAAATTAAGCCACTCTATGCAGTCTACCCAACGGTACTCCAAGAGTTGGGTCTCGATGACATGTTATTATAGTATCAAAAGTAAAGTATATATTCAGATATATCTAGACGAGCTTGTAACTGACAATTAATTATCGTTAATAAGGTGAATAGAATGGCAGCAGTAACGAAAGAGATGAGCATTGGTGAAGTGGTCATGAAATGGCCTGAATCAGCTGGAGCTTTCCTCGAACATGGATTGATGTGCTTTGGCTGTGCCGCAGCGAGGTACGAAACCATCGAACAAGGAGCAGTGGCTCACGGTATAGATGTTGATGATCTTATCAAGTCCATCAATGAGATAATTGAAAAGAAGGAAGAATAGTCTTCTTTCAAAAGCAAGCCCTCTCTGGGGGCTTGATTCCTACTGTTTTTATTTTACTTAGGTTTGGATTTAGTCATCTTTAGGTTTTGTTCGACCATAGAGCCTTCCTGTTTCTTCCTCAGTCATTTCAAAGCTATGTTCCTCATCAGGGAACTTACCCTCTCGAACCTCTTTGGAATACTCAGACACAGCATTCTTGATTAATTCACGGACATTAGCATATTTCTTGACGAATTTGGGTTTAAAATCCTCAAATAAGCCCAACATGTCCCATAACACGAGAACCTGCCCATCGCAGTGAGGACCTGCACCAATACCTATTGTTGGAATCTTCACGGTCTCCGTGATTAACTTAGCCGTTTCTGAGGGCACAAGTTCAATTACAATAGAGAACGCACCTGCGTCTTCCAATTGAACAGCCTGTTCAACGAGCATTTTAGCCATATCTGCGGTCCGACCCTGAATACGGTATCCCCCAAGTTGATAGATTGATTGTGGAGTGAGACCGATGTGACCCATGACGGGGATCCCTGCATCCACTACAGAACGTACAATTTCAACGACTGCCTTCGAAGCTCCTTCAATCTTTACAGCTTCAGCCCCACCTTCTTGAAGCATCAATCCACAGTTCTCGAGTGCTTGTTCTACACTGACTTTGTATGACATAAAAGGCATATCTCCAACAATGAGACAATCTGGTCGTGCACGCGAAACAGCTGCGCTGTGGTGTATGACATCTTCAAGTGTCACGGGGATTGTACTCTCATACCCTAAGAGTGAGTTCCCAACAGAGTCTCCAACAAGAATCATGTCCACCCCCATCTCACTGAGGATTGCAGCGGTGGGAGCATCGTAAGATGTGAGCATGACAATCTTCTTGCCTTTCTTTTTCATTAAGCGGATGCTGTAAGTGGTCTTTCGTGCCAATATGTTATCTCCTAAATTATTGGTGTGAAATCCCCAATATATAGAAATCCATCTCAGAATATATAATGTATATACAATTCGGATATTTTCACTTTTCTGAGAGGATCTAGAGGTCGACATCCCTTTTCCTGAAATACCACTTGTATAGTTCTACACCAACGATTGATGGGAGCGAACCAAGAAGCACAATCAACCAGTCAAAGTTGGTCAGTGGCATGAAGTAGAAATGAAGACCATAGGGTGCAAGAATTTCCTGAGCCAAAGGTACATACATGAGTAGGTAATGAGCCAAATAGATTAAACCTAGCAAGAATACGAAAATCCATGTTCCGGGTTCTCGAATACTTCTCGTGATTGGCATATTGATTCTTCGAATGCTAAAGACTATCGTACTCTCTACTAATAGTATGACCGAGAGCAACATGGTAGTTGCCTTCGCTTGGTTGAGTGGTACCACGAATTCACCAATTGTGGAGTAGTAACCAGTAAGATTCCCTGGAACAACTTCAACGATGCTTGTGAGGGTCATCATATAGATGATGGCAGCTCCAATTGTCATCAGAATGACATTCAAAGCCATGAACTTGCCAAGGTTTCGTGTAATTAGTGCCTGACTATCACGTGGTTTATCTTCCATTGCGTGCGGCGAAGTTCGATCAAATACTAAAGCCAATCCAGGGAATGAATGAGTTGTAACGACCAGATACAAACTCTGCCACTGTGTCAACATTGTGTTTGACACACTAACAGGCAAGAAGAACAGGGCCCCGAAGAATATCATGCTTTCGAATAGATTGATTGCTACGTAGAAGTAAATCATCATGCGAATCTTGTTGAAGAGGCCTCTACCCTGATGCACGCCAGACACGATTGAGGCAAAGCTGTCATCTGTTATCACGAGATCTGCAGCCTCTTTGGCCACATCAGTACCTGTAATGCCCATAGCAATACCCGCATCACTCATTGCAAGAGCCAATGCATCGTTAACACCATCACCAGTCATTGCGACAACACGCTGCTGGTCCTGATATCGTTCGACGATGACCTGCTTGTGGTCTGGATTTACTCTAGCAAAGACATTCGTACGGGCAAAATCCTCATCTGAAACATCATCGACATCACTGCCTTCAAGAACCAGAGAATTTGATCCAAAGATGCCCAGGTCTTCGGCTATGGTCCTAGCAGTTGCTGCGGCATCTCCAGTGATCATAATGACGTTGATTCCTGCACTGTGGCACTCCATTACAGCTTCCTTCACGCCCTCCCTTGGTGGGTCAACAATACAAGCAAATCCCAAATAGATGAGGTCATTCTCCGTTTCTTCACGGGCATTTTTGCCAGTAGGAACCTTGTCCAAGTGGCGATAAGCAAGGGAAATTACTCTGTATCCTTTTGCTGCAAAATCAGTCGTAAGAGTCCTTACACGGTTTGCCAGGTCAGGAGTAAACTTTGAGGGATGTTCCTTTCCATCCACCATTGAGCATTTGGGAATTAGAACTTCAGTCGCACCCTTGACAAATGCAACGAACTTCTTGTCATCCTTGCAGATCTTTGACATGCGTTTGAGCTCTGACTCAAATGGATACTCTTCAACGATCTCGTACTTTTTCCTCATGGTTTCCTCATCGATACTACTCTTCCGGAATAAAGTCAGCAAAGCTGCGTCTGTAGGGTCTCCAAGAGGTTTCCAAATGTCACCCTGTTCAGGTAATGTTTCTTTTACAATTTCAGAGTCGTTGTTTATACCTCCACACACCATAAGACGATAGAGACCCTTCCACTTGAAAATGTCAGTGACCTCTTCCTCCTCAATCTCGAGAGAATTACTGTCATTGGCACCTTTCATGAGGTAGATGCCACCAATTGGATCATAACCTGCACCTTTGACTGAGTAGAGATTGTGTGTATCCCAGCAATAGGTCACAGTCATCTGATTCCGTGTCATCGTACCTGTTTTATCACTGCAAATGACACTGACCCGTCCGAGACTCTCAACTGCAGAAAGGTCACGTATGATGACACCCTTCCTCGCCATAGCTAACACACCGGTTAGCAAAACAATAGTGGTGAGCAGGGGTATGTTAATTGGCATGATAGTCATCGCACGAGTGATAGCTGCTTGCATCTGACGAAGTATGTTATCAAATCCCAGGTCTATCACCCGACCATTGAGATAGTCATAGACGAACACCTGCCAGAGCACAGATACAGTCATGAGTATAATAGCAGCAATGCCGAGATACTTTGCGAGGAGGTTGACTTTTCGTCTGAGAGGAATATCACCTGTGTTCAGTTCCTCAAGGGTTCCTTGGATCTTTCCAATTTCGGTACTTCCCCCAGTTGCAGTTATGACAGCAGTAGCCATTCCTGTTGCAACATAAGTACCAAAGAACACCATGGTCCTCATATCAGTCAGAGGTACGTTCTTCGCAATAATGGAGTCCTCGTCTTTCATCACGGGAACGCTTTCACCAGTTAATGACGCCTCATTGGTTGTGAGATTTGAAGATGTGATTATTCGACCATCAGCTGGAATTCTATCACCTTGGTCCAGTTTTACAATATCACCGGGAACTATCTCAAATGGGGGTATGCTTCTTTCGGACCCCTGGCGGACAACACGAGTTTCCCCAGCAGACAACTTTTCAAGGGCTTCCAACTTCTTCTGTGCCCGATATTGTTGGAATATAGCTACCAGTGCATTCACAGCAACTATGGCTAGCCAGAGGAGTGCTTGGCCAATCGCGTTCTCTTCAGGAGGGAGAAACGTTGCGATTATGAGAAGACCAAAAGAGCTGAGGATATAGATTGTAATCAGCCAATTCATTATAGGTGCGATATAGACCTGCAAGAAAGATCCTTTCGCCTTAGGTATAGCATTTTCTCCAAACTGATGAAGTCTTGAAGATACTTCATCTTGTGGTAGTCCCTGCTTTGGATCAACTTGAAGAATTTCATAAATATCCTCAAGAGGCATAGCATGGTAAGCATGAATCGCGGAGCTTTCCTCTGTGATGGCGTCTTCATTGGACAAGGCTGCTACCTCTCAAGGGTATAGATGGTGTAGTATTATTACATTGATAAATCAAACTCGAATGTTCCTACCTCAAGTCCGACCTTTACTGTCACCTTTCTGGACCTTTTTGAAGCTTTCCAGTTTAGTTACTAGTCATATAATATCACGCATACAAAGTTACCGCTGTCAAAAGGTTCATCTATGGAAACACATCGGTTGACATGCCGCAAACAAAACAGAAAAGCTTGGTGCAGATCATGGATTATTACTGGCAGACCACCTCACCTAGAGAGAAAAGATCCAGCGGGACCAAAATAATCGCCACCATTATTATCCTAATGATTCTCATATCGTCAGGATTGGCATTCATCATTCAGTTTGTTCCTGAAATTATCGGGTCAGGAACAAAAGTCAAGGTTGCAGTTCTTGATTCGGGAATAGATACTGGCTTCGGACTGCAAGCGCGTATTGTTGCGGAGAAGAGCTTCATTGCACCGCAATATGGCTATGATTATATTGATGTCACAACCACCGATGCTCAACCTGAGGATGTTCCTCATGGCTCACTGACAGCATCATTGGTAGCTGACACACCCAATACGCAGATTGTGAATGGAAAAGTGATAGACCAGAATGGGACTGCAACTACCCTCGCTCTTGTAGCAGCCATCCACTGGGCAGTTGAACAGAACTGTAGTGTGATTAGCATGAGTCTAGGATCATCTCCAGTCTTTGGAGACCCCCTAGAAGAGGCTATTGATTGGGCATTCTCAAGGGGAGTTGTATTAGTGGCTTCTGCAGGGAATGAAGGGGATAGTGGACTTGCAGGTACAAGCATCTCATCCCCCAGTATCTTCGAGAAATGCCTTTCTGTTGCAGCTCTCTACGAAACAGGACAACCAGCAGAGTTCTCATCAACTGGACCAACATTTAACGGATACATGAAACCAGACATAAGTGCTGATGGATGGGCTACCTTCTCTACATCAAGATATTACGGAACAAGTTTTGCGGCGCCTCGTGTTGCAGGAGCAGCTGCTCAACTCATTGGACATTGCATCGATAATAACATCACTCACACTCCTGGAGCAATTATGACTGCACTGATGAAAGGTGCTGACACCATGCCTAATTATCCGAGCTATCTTGTAGGAGTGGGCAAGCTGAATGTTGCAACCTCTGTGGCTTTGATTGATAATAACTCAGGGCCTGAAGAGCTTCCTGAGTTGAGTCTGGTATTTCCAGCATCTTTACCCATTGATTACGAGAAACTCTTCTTTGGTGACAACTACACATTCAATATCAGATTCCTGACCTCAGGGGAAACTAACTTCTCCTTCAGTGTGATTGGTGATAACTCAGGAATCTATAATCTCCCTTCGACCATCTATGTGAACCAGACCCTTACATATCCATTAACCATATCAGTACCAGATAGCGGGACCTCGATGATCAATAATACGCTCCAATTCACATCTCCTGACTATGGAGTGACCAGCCTAGAGGTTGGTTTCGCGGTACACACTCCGACCGCAAGGGTAGCTTTTGACATCAGTCATACCTCATGGGATATCGACTCTCACTATGGTCAGTTCAGGGAGTTCTACAAAGAACTGGTCAACAATGACATCTCTGTCACTGAGATTCGACGCAACGTGACTCTTGCAGTTTTAGAGCAATTTGATTCGGTCATCATGTTAGATCCCTGTGTCTATGATGTCAATGAAACCATTCCAAATGACGTAACTATGTATAACATCCCCTTCTCTGCATCCGAGAAACAAGCCTATTCAGACTACTATGATGGAGGAGGAGGGATATTCTTTGCCACACTCGGTGAAAGCTTCGCAAATATAACTGAAATCAATGATTTCCTCGGTTTCTCGGGATTCTCGCTAACGGGAACAGAAATTCCATCCTCAGGCAACACAGCAGATATTGTTAATTTAGATTCGCACATCATCACTGCAGGAGTCAGTGGATTCCATTACTCGGGGGCAGTCGTAAACATACCAGGGGATGGCACCCGATTGGCCAGGTATAATAATCCTGTATTAGCCGTACTTGGATGCAAGGAAGGAGCTGAAGGCGGGAGAATCGTTGTGACTGGAACCAACTTCTTCATTGACAACTATGCACTATCGGGTCGGTACGGACCCGGTGACGACGCGCTGATTGCATTGCGAATTGTGCTGTGGACTGCAGGATTGCTTGTATGAATTCAAGGTGTATTTAGAAACACTATGATTGCGTGAAAAATGGGGCTTTAAATATAATAGGGAGTATCGCAAAGCTACTAACAACCTTTCCGAGTCGAAGTCGGAACATGCTGGTGACATGGGATGCTTCTCAGGTCACCGGCTTACCGACACTTTTTCTTTAGTTGTCTATACCAGCATGCTTAACATAGTGGTATGTAGGGAAACTCGCCTGTTTGGATGTGATTCATAGAGTTGGCAAGAACAACAAAAGCATCATACGCTGTCCTTGCAGCAGTGACAATGGCACACTTTCTGAACCATGTTTATACAGGTGCGTTATCTCCATTCCTTCCATTGATTCAATTGGATCTTAGTCTGAACTACACGCAGGTTGGCGTAATCACAAGTGCTGTTGTGATTGCGATGACAATCTCGCATTTTGTGGTTGGATACCTTGGGGATAAGGGCACTCGCTGGCGCGACATGTTCATTTCATCAAGCATTCTGATGAGTGCGATCTCAATGATTCTTGTCAGTTATTCTGACAGTTTCTTAGTTCTTGCTCTATTCCAATTCGTCCTAGGCGTTGGTGCTTCCGGATATCATCCTAGTGTGTTTCCAGCTTTAGCAGAGAGATTTCCACAGAGAAACCTAGCTAAAGCAACTGGTATTCAAGCTATGGGAGGCCTCATCGGTATGGCCCTAATTCCATTCTTGGGAGTGACTCTTCTTATTTGGCTTGGTGGGTGGAGACTCTCCTTGATTGCATTAGGTGTGATGGGAATTCTCGTCTTCATTCCATTCTTGATTCTTATGAGATACTCACAGTCAAGTTATACTGGAAGTTCCATCGACAAGGAAGATGAATGTGAAGGTGTAGATGGGTGGACTAAAGGATATTGGCTTGGTCTTATCCTCATGGGTCTAAGGGGGATGTCTTTTAGATGTACATCACTACTCATGCCGCTCTATCTAGAGGCAACATATCCCGTGGACCTCGTTCAAGCTGGATATCTCACAACAATAATGCTGACAGCTGGACTTGTTGGCGAGATGATTGCCGCATGGCTCTCAGACAAGTTGAACAAACGTGTTGTGTTTCTTGTCTTCTCGACAGGGGCTGCTACACCTGCACTGTTGTTGTTGAACTATTCGCTAAATATATCGTACCTAATTGTTATGCTAATCATAATAGGATTCTTCTTCTACTTAGGAGTGCCAGCTAATACAGCATACTTGACGGAAGTCAGTCCACGAGAGAGTAGAGGGCTTGCTTTTGGTCTTCTGTTCTCAGTTGGAGCATTGCCCGGCGCTATTTCACCCATCATCTTTGGTTGGATTGGGGATCTATGGGGCTTACCAGCATCAATTCTGTTCCTCGTTACAACCACAACACTCGCCACGATTGTAGCACTACTTATGAGAGATCAAGAATCAACAAGCATTGTCAGTGAGGTGGCAGTCTATATGGATACACCTCCAACACTGGAGTAGGACAGTTCTTCATCATCAGGCATCCTGATATAGTAGAATTGAGAAGAGAAACTGATGTTTGATTATCATATCCATCCCAACTATTCAATTGATGCAGAAGGGGAAGTTGAGGAATTCTGTAAGGCGGCAGTAAACCAAGGTCTAAAGGAGATTGCATTCACCACGCACCTGGATACAGACCGAATAGCAGAGGATTGTTATGTGAATGTAAAAGGAAAGACTGTGGATATCACGTCGGGAGTCTGGTTTGAGGATTACGAAACAACAATCAGAACTGCCGGAGACCAATATCAAGAGGAGGGTCTACAAGTTCTTCTCGGAGTTGAAGTCGATTGCTTCCCAGGAGTTCTTAAAGCTCTTCCTGAGAGGTTTTTCTCAACTGATTTTGATTTCGTTATAGGTTCAGTCCATTTGCTTGACCATATAGCAATCTCAGCCAATGGGAGAGCAGAAGAAGCATTCCGCAAATACACCATGGAGGAACTAGGCGAGAAGTATTACTCAATTCTCCTGGATTCAATCGACCTCGACATCTTTGATGTATTGGCTCATATTGATCTCTATCGAAGGTATGGTGTGGAGTTTTATGGCAAAGGAATTCATGATCTATGGAAACCGCACATTCAGCAGTTGTCAAAACGAATGAAATCTAAGAATGTAGGATTTGAGATAAACACATCATCATTAAGAAGGGGGATGCAGCAACCTATGCCAGAGGAACGCATAGTCCGAGCTTTGAGAAATGAAGGTATTGACATTGTAACAGTTGGTTCCGATGCTCACACACCAGCAGATGTTGGGAAGGGAATCGAGATCGCCATTGAAATGATAAGAAAGGCTGGGTTTGATGGACCATCTATTTTCCGCAAGCGAAGATCAAGAGTTGTGAAGTGGTCTGAATTCGATTCAGAGAAAGAGAATTAAACCGGTTACAGGCTTTAATTTTCGGTGATATCTTGAAGAATAGCCTTTC
>JBHLRC010000088.1:0-13530 GCA_048882965.1 Candidatus Thorarchaeota archaeon | reverse complement strand
AAGAACATCTTCCTCTAAGTTTTAACTTAGAGGAAGATGTTCTTGAGCTTTCGCCAGAAGATCCACTTCTCTCAGAAATCGAAGAAGAATGTGAGAAGTCAAAGGTTCTTCTTGACAGACTTCAGAGATTGCAGGCTGAGTTTGATAACTATCGAAAACGGATGGACACTCGGTTTTCCGAAGCTGCTAGATTTGCAAGCGAAGGCATTATTCTGAAGGTTCTCGAGGTCTATGACAATCTCCTTAGAGCACTTGAGATGGATTTCGAAAAGGATCCCAAGGCTGCAAAAGAAGGAATCAATGCGATACAGCAACAACTCGACAAGATTCTCACATTGGAAGGAGTTCGACCAATTGAATCAGTTGGGAAGGAATTCGACCCATATTATCAACATGCTGTACAACGAGTTAATGATCCAGAAAAACCGGATGGGCTCGTTCTTGATGAATTTCAAAGAGGGTATATGCTCAAGGAGAAGGTTTTACGTCCAGCAGTGGTTTTAGTTAATCGACATGAAAGTCCCACTGCCAAAATTAGTAATGATGAAGAAAATAATGATGATCTAGACAATGATGGTGAATAGCAATGAGTAAGATTGTGGGTATTGATTTAGGAACTACAAATAGTGGCATTGCCTATATGGAAGGCGGAAAACCGACTATAATTCCAAATGCCGAAGGAAAACGACTAACTCCCTCTGTTGTGGGTATCACCACCAAGGGTGAAATCATCGTAGGAGAGCTAGCAAAGCGACAGGCTGTGTCAATGCCAGACCGTACGGTCCGTTCAATCAAGCGGAAGATGGGTCAAGACTACAAAGTGAAGATAGGTGACAAAGAGTACACACCTCAAGAAATCTCCGCCATGATTCTGACAAAAATGAAGAAAGATGCAGAAGGCTTTCTTGGCGAACCAATAGAAAAAGCAGTCATTACCGTTCCAGCCTATTTCAATGATAGCCAGCGGCAGGCAACAAGAGATGCTGGAAGGATAGCAGGATTTGAGGTCGAGAGGATTGTAAATGAACCCACAGCTTCAGCACTTGCTTATGGTCTCGATAAAGGCAAAGAGGTCAAGGCTTTGGTTTATGACCTAGGTGGTGGTACATTTGATGTTTCCATCCTAGATATTGGTGCGGTTGATGGAGAAACTGTCTATGAGGTCCTCTCAACGAGTGGTAACACACAGCTCGGAGGAGATGACTGGGATAACAGGATAATTGATTGGATGGTCAAGGAATTCAAGAACCAAACTGGGGTTGACCTTTCTAAGGACTTGTCTGCCATGCAGAGAGTCCGAGATGCTGCGGAACAAGCCAAGATAGAACTCTCAACAGTGATACAGACAAACATCAATCTTCCCTACATCACTGCAGATGAGGATGGTCCTAAACATCTCAATTTAGATTTATCACGCTCTCAGTTGGAAAAGATGACTGATGACCTCGTTGATGCAACAGTCGGTCCAATCAGACAAGCACTTGGGGATGCCAAACTCGAACCAGAACAAATCAACAAAATCCTGCTAGTTGGTGGTGCGACTAGGATGCCCATGATACAGAATATTATCAGAGATCTGTTTGGTAAAGAGGGTGATAAAAGCATCAATCCTGACGAATGTGTTGCTTTGGGCGCAGCAGCTCAAGCCGGTGTTATGTCTGGAGATGTCAAAGACATATTGCTATTGGATGTCACTCCCCTCACATTGAGTATTGAAACTCTTGGTGGAATCGCTACTCCGCTCATTGAACGAAATACCACAGTTCCGACACGAAAAAGCAAGATATTCACGACAGCTGCGGACAATCAAACAGCTGTAGACATCCACGTTGTACAAGGTGAGCGGAAAATGGTAGCTGACAATATGACCCTTGGACGATTCCAATTAGTAGGAATCCCTCCGGCACCAAGAAACGTACCCCAGATTGAGGTGACTTTTGATATTGATGCAAATGGAATAGTCAATGTGAAAGCCAAGGATACAGCTACCGGAAATGAACAATCAATTACGATTACAGCTAGCACAAATCTCGCTGAAGGAGATATTGAGCGGATGGTCAAAGATGCTGAGAAATATGCAGAAGAGGATGCCAAACGAGAGGCTGAAGTCCAAACAAGAAACAATGCGGATCAAATGATCTTCCAAGGAGAGAAACTTCTCAAGGATCTTGGTGATAAGGTTCCTGCTGACTTGAAGAAGGAGTTTGAAACAAAAGCTGCTGAATTACAGAAAGCAATTGAGTCTGATAACCTTGAGAAGATGAAATCAGGAACTGAAGAACTTCAGCAAGTCATTTACAAAATATCAGAGAAGGTCTATGGAGCAAGTCAAGGTGCTACCGGACCTGGAGCTGCAGGATTTGATCCCAGTCAAATGTCTGGAATGGGAGCATCTGGTCCAACAGCGGGCTCTTCATCCAAAGAAGATGAAGAAGACGTTGTAGATGTTGACTTTGAAGATCTTGATTGAGCTTAGACAGCAGGTGATACCTATTGGCTGAAGATGACTACTATGACCTTCTAGGTGTCAGCAGAAGTGCGACACAGGACGAGATCAGGAAGGCATATCGTCGACTAGCCAAAAAGTATCATCCTGATCGTAACCCCGATAAATCTGCTGAAGAGAAACTGAAGCGTGTGAATGAGGCATATGATGTTCTAAGTGATCCGGAGAAGAGAGCCAATTACGACAGATACGGTACAGCTGATTTCCAAGGTATCAATATGGATGGATTTGGAGACATCTTTAGCTCTTTGTTCCGAGGATTTGGTGGTTTCGGTGACATGGGATTTGGGCGACGTGGAAGAGCAGGACCTCCTCCTGGCCAGACATTACGGATGACAATAAAACTGAGTTTTGATGAAGCTTTCTTCGGTACTGAAAAGGAGATTGCATTCAGAAGGAAAGTCAAATGTACAAACTGTGGTGGAAGTGGAGCAAAACCTGGTTCTTCACCTACCAAGTGCAGGACCTGTGGAGGGCAGGGCCAAGTTGTACGGTCCATGGGCGGCTTCATGAGTGTTGCACAAACCTGCCCCACATGTCGTGGATTGGGCGAATCAATTGACTCTCCATGCCCTGCTTGCAAAGGCCAAGGCTTGCAGGATGAACGTAAAGAAACAACTGTACCAATTCCTCCAGGTATTGAAGACGGCCAGGGAATCCGTATTCAAGGTGGTGGGAATTTTGGACCGAGAGGTGGACCTCCAGGTGACCTAATCTTGATGTTCTCTGTTACTGCTCATGATGAATTTGTTAGGAGAGGTCTTCATGTTTACATGGAGACTGACATACCTTTCTCTATAGCCGCTCTTGGTGGAGAGGTGGAGGTTCCCACGATGTGGGGTGATAGTAAAATAAAGGTCAAAAAGGGAACCGATGGTGGCACTCTATTCCGTATGAAGGGTAAAGGTGTACATACAGAGGATGGTCGATCCGGTGATCAGCTTGTCAGAGTTAATATTCACATACCTCGAAAGCTGAATAAAGAACAGAAAGAATACCTCTCTGAGTTTGACAAAGTATTTGACTAGAAGTTCAGTGGTTTGCAGATACATGCTTTCATTCTAATTTTTGGGAATGCGTGTGAGTAAGCAGGTCTAACAATCCATGCGGTGTCAGCCCCTCTTCCCGTTCCTGCGATACACACAACATCCTCAGTGACAGGTATAAGTCCTGCATCTGCAGCCATCATAGCAATCTCTGCACAAACTTTAGTTCCCTGACCAAAGGTTTTGAGCGCAAGGGCAACAATCTCGGTAGGTACCCAAGTGCTTAGTTCTTTCCTAAAGCTTCGTGCTACACCTCCAAAAGCATGAGTGGCAGTCAGAACAGTAGCTCCAAACTTCTCTATCTTGCCTCTGTCTTCTTCGCTCAACTCATTTTCATTCGGCATGGCAAAACCAGATTGATGTGATACCACAACAACTTTCTTGTCTGAGAATTCCTCAGCAGCTGCAATCCCTGTTGCTCCTTTGGTTGTAGCCACAACAACATGTTTGATAGCTTGATTGTCTTTCAGATATTCTCTGACAAGAGAAAGAACTTTACTAGTGTGACTTGATGATGCTTCATCGAAGTAGAATGTCTTTACTGACATGATTCATGCATCCTTTGTTTGTTGTGTTCTGACAACCCATTCAATCACTGCGAAAGCGAGTAGGACAACTACTGCAAACATGAAATCGACAGCTCCTTCTGTAACAATTGATACAATCCAAGAAGCAAGTACAACCACAACAATAGCAAGTGCCAAACGCATGGTATAGTAAATCCATCTTTCAGACCGACTCTTTTCCTCCTCCTCTTCAGCTTGCTCCTTTCCATACTCCTCTGCAATCTCTTCAGGAGTACCAAGATCCTCAAGCACTTCTGTGATAACTTGAAGCTCGTCCTGCTTTGGGTTCCTCTGAATCTTTTCGTGATAAGATTCACTGATGTGCGATCGTAAATCGTCTAATAGATCCTCAGTTTCAAAACTATCAGGTAACAATTTTGTAATCTTCTTCAAGTAATTTTCAATTGCCAGGTCGACATCATTGTTACTCATTCATGCAAAGCCTCCAATTTTTCAAAGATATCACCAACTAGTATAGTCAGCTGACGAAATACACGGTCTCCTTCACCAGTCAAAACGTAGACCTTTCTACTGGGTCCGGACTCGGATTTTTCTGTGTGGACATTCAATAATCGTTCTTTTCGTAGCCTGTGTAGGATTGGATATAGTGTTCCTTCCTTCACTTGCAGGAGCCCATCTGTTCTTTCTTCAAGCTCACGAGCAATTCCATACCCATGAATTCCTTTATCATGACGGTTTACAATGGCAAGGACTGCATATTGAAGAATACCTCTTCTAATTTCTATCTTCCAACTGTCTTCAAAGCTGGGTCCTTTTTCCAAGCTGACGCAGTCCTCTCTGTTGTTCAGCGAAGAGGATTTGCGCACATCTCCTTAAGTATGTCTATTTTAGACGATATCCGCATCATGACGTCTTCCAGGCAAGCGAGCTCTAAGTTCAAGCCAAAATGTGGACGAGTACTCTCTCGGTTCTCGGATTAACATGTAAAAGAAAGAAGCAAAGAAACGAAGCACTCCGCTGAGAAGAAGCATTACAAAGACTGACAGATACTCACTTCCAAATGTAATGAGGATTACCTGTCCAAGTACTCCTGCAATCAACGAACCAAAGAGATACACAATTCCTGTGAATGTATTATAGACCGCTAAGTGAGATCCTCTCTCCTCCTCAGGTGCAATATCGTAGATGTATGCAGTAATTGCATTCATACCTGATGCAATACAAAATCCCGCGAGAATGTTTGCTGCATAGACATAGTATACATTTTGTGCAAATGCATACATAATTGGAACAATGAATAAGAGACCTCTCCCCAGGAGTATCAATGGTTTTCTCCCTACTTTGTCGCTAAGTCGTCCAAAGGGCACAGTGAAAATGAGGGTTGAGAGAGTCATAGCTGCAGATGCAATGGCTATCTCTAGATTGGAATTGTTCAACCAAGATTTCTGAACCACAATGAAGTACGGCCACGCCATGGACATTGCAAATGAAAAGAAAACAGCTATGAAACAAAACTGCCTAAAGTCCCCTGGTTGAGAGATCAGTCTATGGATAGGTGGAAATTTTCGAGGTCCATCACTCGGTTTTTTGTGTTCTTTGATAGTAAGCGACAGAATTGAAGATATGATTCCCACAATAGCGGTGAAGAAGAACGGTCCATAATACGCCTCTCTGAACGCCTGTTCATCCAAATGAATTGGGAAAAGAACTGGGCCCAGTCCTCCAAGTAGTCCTCTAAGAAAAGGAACAAGACTGGGCAATACAGCAATGAATCCTGAGATTAGAGTGGCAGATAAGGATGCAATGTTTGTTGCCACTCCTAATTTTCCAAGCTCATCTCCTCGATTGCTTTCTTCCATCAATCCACCAATTAAAGAAAGCCACGTTGGAATCTGAATACTGAAGAGAATCGACTGAATGGCATAGAGCACAATCATCTCTAATGGTGATGCAGCCCACAGGAACATGTACACAACTAAAAGGCCAGTCAAAACACCAAATGCGACAAAAGCCTTAGTATTTCTTACTCTATCAGATGTTGCACCCCACACTGGCTGAAGGACGGTTGGCGCAAAATTTCCAACACTCCTGAATGCACCTTGTTCGGCAAAATTTTGAACTCCTCTAAGAGCAATTTGCATGTCAATTAGATACGCTTGTATAAATGGTGAATAAAGACCCACACCAAACTGAGTCAGCGCTCCAACTAGATATGCACGCGCAGGAAGCTTTTTTGATTCCAAACTTTCTTGTGGGATTACTGTTTCAGTCATTATTAACTCTCGATGGCTTTTTGTCCTCCTATTAACTGTAATTCTTACAACACAAAATGAGCTGACCGTCATGGTTATCTAGATAGGTTTCCATGCCCTTCTTGGTTGTGAGAGCTCACCGATGCTCGACGAATCTGTATACAAGAAAAGAATCGAACGAGTCCAGATTGATCTTGAAACGGCTGGTGCAGATTTTGCCTTTCTTACACCTGCACCGAATTTCCTGTATCTTACTGGATACTCCTTTGAGATGCGTGAACGGCTTACTGCCTTAGTGGTTCATAAGGATAAAGACCCACAGATTGTTGCTCCATCATTCGAGGTTAGCAGCCAATCATCACAGACATGGATCAAAGATTTCCTTCCATGGGCTGAGGATGAAAATCCATATTCACTAGTTGCTAGTATCATAGGAGAAAAGAGTGAAGGTCATTATGTTCTTCTTGATAATAGTATCTCTTTGGGAGTCTACTGGGCACTTGAATCTGCATTAGGTGGATTTGCTAAGGCAACCACAATTAGTCCATTACTCAATTCGATGCGTCTTGTTAAATCGGATGAAGAAATCGATTTGATGCAGAAAGCTGGCCATATAATTGATGATGCAGTCCTCAAAGCCTTTGACCAAGCTGAAATTGGAATGACTGAACTTGAAGTTCAGCAAATTGTCCACAAAGAAATTCGTCGTCAAGGAGCCACTCCAACATTTGCAGCAGTACAATTTGGTGAGAACAGTGCACTTCCCCATGCTGATGCTGGTATCAGAAACCTCAGGAAGGGTGATGTTGTACTGATGGATTGTGGTTGCGCATTTGATGGATACAACACTGATATGACCCGTGTTGGCGTTGTTGGTTCTCCAACTGAAGAGATTGAACATGTTTACTCAGTTGTTCTTGCGGCTCTGGAAACTGCTGTTGATAAGATAGAGCCCGGGATGACTTGTGGTACTGCTGATGGAATTGCACGTAGAGTAATCGATGATGCCGGATATGGTGATTACTTCACCCATCGTCTTGGACATGGAATTGGACTTGAAGTCCATGAACCACCCTACATTGTAAGAGGCAATAGTATGGGGCTTCAATCTGGAATGTGCCATAGTATTGAACCTGGTATTTATCTTGAGGGCAAATTTGGCATTCGGATAGAAGACCTTGCATGTGTTCGAGACTCAGGACCTGAATTACTGACTTTCACACCGAGAGATCTCATTCAGATTGGTCAGTAGAAGAATCATCCTTATCAGTAGGATCCTTGGACTTAGCAAGTATCTCATCCATCTTCTTACGGTCTTCTTCAGAGAGATCCTGCATTGCCTCTGCTGATTGTCTTATCATCTGATTCAAGATGACCGAATAGAGTGCGGGTAGTGCCGCAGTAGTTTCATTCTGTTCATTGAACTCTTTCTCTGCAAGATCTCTTGCCTCTCGAAGTGCTTCCTTAGACACTTCTCCCGTTCCAACACCTGGGCAATCTTTGCTGCTAAGTACGTACTTCTCACCATTGAACGCAAGAGGGAACGTCTGACATGATATTGGTCTTCCATACCTTATCTCACAAGCATTTGCCTGTTCATTGTAGAAGATGCATGCTGTAGTTTCTGAATCACTCTCAAGTGGTTTTCTGAGTGTTTCAAAATAGAATGTATCTTCTTCAGAAACTGGCATATGCATTGTGATTCCCGGCAGGATATTCATGATATAGCCTTGCGTCATCCATCGGGCAAGATCACCAATTGTTACTAAAACCTGTGGCCTAATGTGACACGCCTTTGTTTCACACTTTTGTTCTAGACATTTGAAAGTGTATTTTGATTTCTCAGCCAATCTCATCACCATATAGTGTGGACAAACGCTTCCATTCCGATGTCTCTTTAACACTTTCGAAACGGATTGTACCTACTCCGATAGGTTTTTGTTCATAGCTCCGCGGACGTAGACCAACCTAGAGTAGAATTTTCTTTGGCCTCGGAGTATTCAAAATGACTGAGTGGTACAGTAACGACATCGAATATGTCATTCGACGTCTTGAATCAACACCCGAAGGTCTTACAACTTCTGAGGCTTCAGCTAGATTTGAAAAATATGGATCCAATGAACTTGTTGAAACCGGTGGTATTAGTCCCCTAAGAATGTTCATTCAACAATTCGTGGACCCAATGGTGATAATCCTCCTCATCGCAATAGTAATTTCATTACTTACAACGGTTCTATCAACAGGAAACGGTCACAATGAAGGAGGAATCATTGATGCTATCGTCATATCTGCAATTGTGATTTTCAACGCAATCTTCGGATTCATTCAAGAATATAGATCCGAGAAGGCTCTCGAAGCCCTAAAAGAGATGGCTGCACCGAAGGCTCGAGTGATGCGAGATGGACTCTGGACAGTCATAGACTCTCGCAATGTCGTACTGGGAGACTTGATTGGATTTGAAGCAGGGGATCGAATTTCTGCTGACAGTCGGGTAACATATGCTGTGGGACTATCAGCTGATGAAGCTCCGCTTACCGGTGAATCTGTTGCGGTTCGGAAACTGACTGAGGCAATCCATCTCAGTAGTCCCGTTGTTGGTGATATGAAGAACATGGTATTTCAGGGCACTACTATCACTTCGGGAAAAGGCCAAGCCATCGTTACTGCGACAGGTATGCGGACTCAGTTTGGAAAGATTGCTGAACTTGTTCAAGAGAGTGAGAAATCCATGACTCCTCTCCAACTTGATCTAGATGACCTTGGAAAGAAACTCGGTGCGTTGATTGTTTTTCTATGTATCATTGTGTTTGGCGCAGAAGTCTTGAAACAAACTGCACAGATCTTTGCCTCCTTACTTGCCGCTATCGCGCTGGCTGTTTCCGCCATTCCTGAGGGATTACCTGCTGTAGTAACCATCACACTTGCCATTGGTGTTCAACGAATGGTGGCTCGTAATGCGATAGTGCGTAGATTGCCATCTGTCGAAACGCTCGGGTCAACTACCGTTATCTGTTCTGATAAAACTGGTACCATCACAAAGAACGAGATGACAGCGACAACATTGTTCGTTAATGGCATGACAATCTCTGTCAGTGGGGTGGGTTATAAAAAGAAGGGAAAGTTCACTCGAGCCAGTGAAGATTATAATGTGATGGGCGATCCTCATGTTGTCAAACTCCTAGAGATTGGACAGCTATGTACAAACTCTGTTCTTCAACCTGATCCATCTGGAAAAGGGGACTGGAGTGTAGTAGGTGACCCTACTGAAGGTGCCTTACTTATCCTTGCAGAGAAGGCAGGTATTTCCCATGAGGATACACTCTCTCGAAACAAAGAGCTTACTGAGATTTCGTTTGACTCTGCTAGAAAACGCATGACCTCAATAACACGTGATGAAGATGGCAACCTTGTTGCGAATGCAAAAGGAGCTCCTGAGGTCCTTCTACCACTCTGTACACATATTTACGAGAATGACGATATCCGAGAACTCACTCAAAAAGAGAAGGATAACATAATCCAGATTAATGCTGGATTTGCTGAAGGTGCATTGAGAGTACTAGCGTTTGCCTATCGTCCATTGGAGCATGAAATCCCTGACTGGGAACCTGAAGCAGTAGAACACAACTTCATCTTTGTCGGGCTCATTGGTATGATCGATCCCCCACGCGACGAAGTGCGTGACGCAATACGATTATGCAAACATGCTGGGATCCGTCCTGTTATGATTACGGGCGATCATAAACTGACTGCTAGAGCTATTGCTAGAGAGGTAGACTTGATTGACACAGATGGGGAGGTGCTGACAGGCTCAGATCTTGATAGCCTGAGTCATGAACAGTACAAAACAGTCGTCAAACGTTGTAATGTCTTTGCAAGAGTTGCTCCTGAACACAAGTTGGAGATTGTGAGTGCCCTCAAGGAGAATGCCGAAATTGTCGCAATGACTGGGGACGGTGTAAACGATGCCCCTGCAATAAAATCTGCAGATATTGGAATCGCAATGGGTATCCGTGGTGCTGATGTGACTAAGGAAGCATCCGACGTGATCCTCACAGATGACAACTTCGCGACGATTGTTTCTGCTGTTGAGAAGGGTCGCGAAATATACTCAAACATAAGAAAGTTTGTTCGATTTTTGCTAGCAGCAAACTTTGACGAAGTCTTTCTCATCTTCATTGTGGTCATGATAGGTCTACCTTTGCCTATCACTGCCATTCAGATACTTTGGCTGAATCTAGCAACAGATGGATTCCCAGCGTTAGCATTGGGCGTTGATCCACCTGAGTCTGGTGTCATGGATAGACCTCCTCGAGAGCCAGGAGCCAAGATGATGAACCGAGGAATGATAATGTTCATCATTACTGCTGGATTTGTTGCCTTCTTAGCTTCATTAACCATGTTCTTCTGGTCTCTATGGGCATATGGTGGTTGGATTCCTGGTGTAACTGGTGACATGATTAATTGGCAAGTAGATGTTTCACCAATTACAGGGCTTGATTGGAATTATGTTCTCTCTCATGGACGAACGGCAGTGTTCGCAAGTGTCGTTTGCTTCGAACTTCTCTTCGTGTGGAACTGTCGTAGTGAGTACCATCCTGTATGGAGAACAGAGATTCGTGGTTCTAAATTCTTGATGGGTGCAGTACTACTCTCATTGGTGCTTACATTGTTTACCATATACTTCCCTCCGCTGGCTGCTATATTTCAGACTAAGCCTTTGAATCCGATAGATTGGGTTGTGGTTCTATTGACCTGCTTGCCCGCCCTCCTCATACCTCCCCACTTGATTTTCAGACATACTCACATGCAAAATATCCAAGAAAACGATTAGGTTGGAAGGCGTGTATCTAACCAGCTGTATAAGTCTCCTAGAACCTTTTCTTTCTCTGGTTCTTCAAGAAGTCGGTGATAGAGACCCTCGTACAGATACCATGTCTTATCAGCTGAGCTCAAATTGCCAAAGAACTCTTTACTTTTTTCCGGGACAACGAGCTTATCATCACCCGCCTGTTGAAGTAGGACTGGCATCACAATCCGTGACGCAGATTTAAACGCCTCCTTAGATGCCCTGAAGACCTCCATACCAAATCGAGGTGTGACCATAGGAAATCTTAATGGGTCATTTTCGAGTCTTTTCACGTTCTCGGGGTCTCTTGAAGCCTCAGAATAGGATATCCCGCTCTCAACGTATCTTTTTACATTCAGAGCTGACAAGATATTCCCTGCAAACCGTTTTGCTACACCCATCTCCATGTTATGACTCACTGCTGGAGATTGTAGTAGTAGCCCATCCACTGTTCGGGGATATTTGAGAATATAACGGATTGCATTCAATCCTCCTAGAGATGAACCAAACAAATAGGTGATTTTGTTCAGATACGAATCTTTCACTTGCATGACTAAGTTCTGAATATCTTCCACATACTCATCGAAGCTCATCACATGACCTTTCGTTCCAGAGTAGTGGCCAAATCCTCTTTGATCTGGAGCAAAGACAGCCAGTCCTTTGTCTGCAAGAAACTCGCCTATGTTCTTCATTTCTCCTGCGTGTCCACCAACGCCATGAAGGGCAATTAGTAGTGCTCGTGGTTTGTCATCATCAGGACGCCAGAGTGCCATGAACATTCGAGTGCCATCAAATCCAATGTACTTGCTCTCTTTGTAGATCAAAAGCTACACCACTGTTTGGAAGAAGAATGATACTGCTATTTATCTTGTCCATATAAAAGAAGAAATTGACTGGCCCGTTAGGACCAGTCTCAAAATATTATCTAGAATCTGTTTGGCTTTGGCTCTTCACCAGAATAGTCATAGAAGCCCATACCAGACTTGCGACCGACCCATCCTGCTCTGACCATCTTTCTCAGAAGGGCTGGAGCTCGATACTTACTGTCTTTGAACTCATCCACAAAATAATCACTGATGTATAACATCGTGTCAAGTCCGACAAAGTCTGCCAGTGTCAAAGGCCCCATTGGCCAATTGAGTCCCAGCTTAATAGCCAAGTCCATATCTTCCACAGTTGCAACACCTTCTTGAATGGCAAAGACAGCTTCGTTCAGTGCAGGCACCAATAGACGGTTCACTGCAAACCCAGGCGCTTCATTCACAAGGACGGTCTTCTTACCGACTTTGTGGGAAACTTCCTCAATCACCTTCACAGTATCATCATTTGTTGCTTGACCCTTAATGATCTCTACGAGCCCCATCACCGGGACCGGGTTGAAGAAATGCATACCTATGAACTTCTCCGGTCTTTTTGTCACTGCTGCCATCTGAGTGATACTGATACTTGAAGTGTTAGAAGCGAGAATCGCATGCTCTGGTGCTGCTTCATCTACTTCTTTCCATGTGTCAAGTTTCAGATTGACAATCTCAGGAATTGCTTCAATGACAAGGTCTACATCCTTCACTGCTTCTTTGAGGTCAAGAACTCCCTCGATTCTTCCAAGAATGGCATCAATCTCTTCCTGAGTGATTTTGCCTTTCTTTAGCCCTCGCTCTAGGTTCTTCGTGATGGTAGACATTCCTTTGTCGATAAACTTCTGGTCAATATCACGCATCTTTACTTCGTACCCTGCTTGTGCACAGACATGGGCAATTCCGTTACCCATCTGTCCTGCACCGAGTACAGCTATTTTCTTAATCGCCAACACAATCCTCTCTGGTTAGTCTTTAGAGTATACTTCTGGCTCGTTACTGCCTCTAAATATGTTTGACTATCAAGCCAGTTTGTTAGAATTGCGGAATTATTTCTTACAAAATCTGAACGTACAACGCTTGTCCCCTGTGGCGATGGTTTCATGACGAGTGAACTCGATCCATGATTCAACAAAGCTTGTGAAGATCTTGTCATACTCACAGAGGATTGGTCCAAGCTCGGGTTTCCCGGCCTCATGTAGAATTTCAAAGTAGAAACACCTTGACATGTCAAACCCAAAACAACCTTCAGGTTGGTCTATCTCTTCGAGTTGGAAGTAGTCATTCATGTAATTGGACTCATTGCCCTTGCGAGACCATTCTACAAACGCACTCCATGGGTCATCAGACTGTTCAATTTTGGCACTTTCCTCTTCAAAGTACTGCTGAAGCATTTCGCGATAGATGGAAAGAACTGTGTCTTTCAATTCTGTGAAAGATGCTCTCACTTCACACATCACATCGTCCATAGCCATCACAAAGAGTGAGTTTACTCCGTG
>JBHLRC010000087.1:0-13584 GCA_048882965.1 Candidatus Thorarchaeota archaeon | reverse complement strand
AAAACTATGATCCTAGCTATCACAAGGGTGTTCTTCTTATTGGAACAAATATGGAACTCCCTGCAACACAAATATCCTATGAAGGATCTTATGGTTATACTGATTGGTTTATCCAGGATTTAGATGATGATAATATACCTGACTTTCCATTTGGTCGCATTTTTGGGCCTCCCGAAACTGTGCTTTATCATATGGACCCATTTATTGTCGACAGCGACATAGCTATTGTATTCGATTCTCAACCTGGTAGGTCTAAGCGGCATGTACAAGCTCTCGCTGAACTCGGTTTTGATGTTGAGGTTCTGAATCGATATACAAAAGATGAAGCTAAACTACTCTCAGTATGTGAATTCATTCTCCAATTTTCTGATGGTGTGTTTACTTCACGTATACATGGGACACCTGATCAATGGGCTACACACAACAGAGTAATTCTTAGTTTTGATCAAGCGGAATCCATTAAGTTTGAAGGATATCCGGTTGTCTATTCGGAAGCGTGTAGTACAGCACAGGAAGGACCACTGTTGAGAGCTTTCCTGAACTCTGGAGCATCCTATATTGGTGCTACACTAGATACCATGAACAATGTCGATCCATTTGATGACTGGAAGACTTGTGCTTATTGTGATGGCTGGAAATTTGGTTTCCTTGATCTCTTAGACTCGCATGAGTTCATCGGTGAGGTAAAATTAGAGGTCGATAAAGCTCTTACTGAGAATCTTGAACCAAAAGTCTTAGCAGAACTTGATAGTGTTCGGAAAGGAGAAACAACAATTCTAACAGTTGACAAAGCTGTATCAACTGCAGAATGGGTGTTGTTTGGGAATCCTCTGAGGAGTGCCCCTGTTGGTCCAAATGCTGATTACAAGCCTGGTAGAATTGTTGTGGATACATGAACTATTTTCGAAACCTAGAAGAGATGAGGGATCCAATTAACCCGCCGAATGCTCCTATTGCACCCATTATTATGACTGCGCCAACTACATCAATGATTGGTGTTGAGAAATTTAGGAACCATTCAGAAATCAGGAAAACAAGACAATAACTTAACACAGTCCCTACAAACCCAATAGCTAATCCATCTCGAATCTTTGCCAATAGAAAACCTACAATCAGTCCTGTGACCAAAGGCGCTAGAAAATTCAGCATGAAGAATAACCCGAAATTCAGAAGGATAACCACTGCGACCATCAGTAGAAATCTTACCGCTGGTGCATCTAGTCTGGATCTTGAAGTTCTCTCCATTGTTATTCGAGATTCACCCCACAGGTCTCGTTATAATCCTGATGTTCTGTATTTAGAATTATGATATACCTTCAAGATTTAATTGCACTCTCCAAAGAATCCCTTCAAAAGGAACCCATTCAAAAAGGCTTAAGGAGTAGTATCGGACAAGCTCTGAGATGCAATATTAACTCATAACGCCCCGTCTGCTGGATTCGAATCCGGCAGATGCCTTTATCTTTCTAAGAGTGATAAGTTTGTATTTCCGAATCGATGTTCCCGATGATTATGATCTATTGTCCTCTGTACATTCTTGGATATATCCTGACATCCAACCAGTGCCGGAACGAACAGGTCTCACATTCTTTGGTCGAGGTTATACTTTTGACGATCAACGAGTGGTACTAGTGCTTAGTCAGAAGAAACCAGGAGCAAGAATTCGAATCGACCACTCGGAGACTGATATTGCGCGGAGAACCCTGCGGACTTTTTTGAAACGGACCTTCAATCTTGATTTTGAGATAGAAACGGCCTTGAAGCAAATGAATAAGGATCCTGTCATTGCACATCTTGTCGAGGATGTTGCTGGAATAAGACCTTACATGTCACCAACACCATTTGAAGCTTTGATTAAGACTATTATTCAACAACAAGTTTCCTACAGGTCTGCGAATGTCTTTACTCAAAGGATGATTCTTGGATTGACTAAGCCTGTCCTTTTCAAGAATCAGCTATGGTATGACTTTCCTGATGCGAACACAATTACGGAGATTGGACCTGAGGGTCTTCGAGATTTTGGATTTGGCTATAAGGTTGAATATATTCATAGGGTTGCGAGTCTTGTAGCAAAAGGTGAGCTAGAACTTGATTCATTGATTGATGCTCCTTTTGAAGAGGTATTTACCAGACTCAAACCTATTCGAGGAATTGGTGAGTGGACCATTCGGGTCTTATCTATAGCAGGTTTAGGTAATTTCTCTGTATTTGCATATGATGACCTTGTAATTCAGAAAATATTGGGGAATCTTTACAATAAGGGAACGCGTATGACCTCATCACAAGTTCTAGAACTTGCTAATAACTGGGGAGAATCAAGCTCAATGGTCTTGTATCTCTTGATGTGTGCTGAAGTCCTTGGGCATTTAAAATCTTGAAATCTGCAGAAAAGTCATAAAAGGCCTCTTGTTGATGAACCAGATTGAAAAACAGGTGAATTGACTTTGTCCAAAGTCGGGAAGAAGAAGAACACAAAGTTGTGGCGTATTAGGTCTATGTTCCTAAAAGAACTTAAGCTGATACAGAACGACAAGTTCGCCCTCCTACTTGTTTTCATTCTCCCCACAATGATTATGGTGACCATGTTTGCAGCAACCCATCAAAGTGCAATTGGCATTTCTCCCGAAACTGGCAAGAGTGAGGATGCACTTAGGCTAGGGGTTGTTGATGCTGATCCGACCAACATCTTCCCGGACCAAGACCTCTCAGCAAACTTCACATGGTATCTCACAAACAGCCCTGACTTCATAGTGCATATTTATTCAACCGAAGCTGAAGCCTTAGATGCCCTATATTTCGACCGTGTCCAAGCTTACGCTGTAATTCCATATGGGTTTGAAGGAAACATCACAGGAAACATTCCTGCTTTTGTAGATATACACATCAGTAGTACAGATTTTGAGAGCCAATCAGCTGTCTTCTCAAAGTTCAACGGTGTTGTTCTACAGTTTCGTTATGATCATGGATGGGTCAAAGGTGAGATTGATGCTGAAATGTTCGCTGAGTTTCAACCTGAAGGTGCTGCTGGATTCGAAGCAACCTTTGGTGTCTTTATGATAGTGTTTGCAGTCTTCATTGCTGTTGCAGCCACTGCTGCTCAAGCAATTGTCGGGGACATTCCCCTAAACAGGATGCTTCTTACACCCGCGAGTAAAATGGAGGCCATTCTCGCAAAGGTGTTAGCTTACTTCGTCGTGGGGATGCTACAAGCTCAATTCTTGTTAATCCTATGGCAGGTACTCTTCAATATCGATGTATGGTCACAATACCTGACGATGAATATTGTTCTCGCGCTCATGTCGCTTTCAGGCTCCGCTCTGGGCGTATTAATTTCAACACTCGTGACAACAAGACTTCAAGCCAACCAATCATTCCTATTCCTCCTCTTTGGAAGTACAATCGTAGGAACCGGTTTTATGGATGTAGGACTCGTTGATGATTACTTTCCACTCAATCTCGGGCGAGTTATGATGTCGGACACTGCGTTTAAAGGTGTGGCACTTGCTGAGTTCAGCGGTGACATACTAATTATCCTAGAACTTTCCCTCGCACTCATACTCATCGCATGGATTATCTTTGCTCGCCGAACAACTCTTGCCTGATCTGTGAGGCAAGACCCATAAAGCCTTCATTCTTACATTCAGAAGGAGGTCTGATAGCATATGAGTGT
The DNA here is from genome assembly GCA_048882965.1 of Candidatus Thorarchaeota archaeon. Lineage (GTDB taxonomy): Archaea > Asgardarchaeota > Thorarchaeia > Thorarchaeales > Thorarchaeaceae > SMTZ1-45. The sequence goes on along the minus strand of JBHLRC010000087.1, from coordinate 9,914 downwards.
TGTAAAAGTAATTGAACTGATTGGAGAGTCACCAAAAAGCTGGGAAGAAGCATGCCAAAATGCTCTGGCGGTTGCAGCGGAGAGTCTCAGAGGGATTTTGGGAATTGATGTTGACCATTTCACGTGCAAAGTGAAAGACAACAAGATTATTGCTTACCGAGCTAATGTCAAAGTGGCTTTCAAGTACCAAGCATGAACTCCGCTATTCTTTGCGTTCAAGCTTTACCAAGTTATTACTGGGATCTGCTTCAAACAGATCCCTGTTTTTTTCATCATGGAAAGAGAAATGGCAAACTCGCTAGGAAGACTACCCCTGCATTATTTATTCCGTGCGCAATTGATGGACCAAGAAGTGTGTATTTTCTCTTTTGAGCGAGGTAACCTAAAAACATCCCAAGTATGAACCTGGTAGGAAGTCCAATTATATCAAGATGAATAGCTGCGAAAATGAAACTGCTGATTATGAGGGACACAAAGGTGTAATGGCTATTTCCACGCCCTCTGAAGTATATGTCCATTCTTCGCTGCATGAATCCCCGGAAGATGAGTTCTTCAGTAAAACCAACAAAGCATGTCATCGCGATGATCCATGCAATCATCTCAGGCCAATTGCGAGCTACAAGTAGAGCTTCTACACCAGTATCTGGAGGTGATGCAGTATCACCCATTAGCCATGATACTGCAATATTCGAACCGAGCATCAGTGCTCCAACAATTAAGCCCAGTATTGCATCAGTGATTGACCTCATATTCTTGATACCGATGGCTGATTTTGGCAGACCGTATTTTCTGACATAGAACATAGGCGGGACAATAAACACAATCTCTGCAGAGGTGAGAATCATCATTGCTAATGGATCAATGTACACATTCATAGAATAAATGTCTATTACAATGAGGCCCGTTAGCATCATTGGAATCATTATCCCAACGGTTGCAAGAACCATTAGCACCATACCCAAAGCGGTGTAACCTAATACGCCAAGCATACGATTTCCGTCGATGTTTGTTTCCAGTAGAGTCCCAGGTTCAAAAATCCCGATCCCCGTCGCTTCCTCAAGTTCAAATAAGTCTGGGTCATCCATTACCAACGGATACAACCTCAAATTTACAAGATTTACAGTAAAATTAAGGATTTGGATTCCTCCATTCGACTGATTGCTTCTTCCACACAGACTTTATGGGGAAATCTCAAAGTGAAACTAGATAAGATATCAAGATGATTCGGGAAGTCGTGACTGACGGTGGACGAAGTATTTGAACCCAAGCGACGCAGGGGTACAGTATTACTTGTTTCCACTGTCATCATTATTGCTAGCATCACTGGGTTGTATGCTGCACCGCGAACCTATACTGATCCAGATTTGACAGTGAGAGTTGCGATAATAGATTCAGGAATAACTCTCAATCAAGAACTCGAAACCCGTGTCATCGCATCCAAAAGTTTTGTGAATACTTCCTTTGGATATCCTGAAACGGATAATTCGACTGGTGATAGTAGTCCCGGCGGCGTGACTCATGGTACTTTCGTGGCTACCATAGTTGCTAATGAGGCACCCGATGCTGCTCTTGTGAATGCAAAAGTCGTTTCATCAGATGATATTGCTACACCTTTGGGAATCGTCGAGGCAATCAGATGGGCAGTCACAGAAGAGAACTGTAGTGTCATCAACATAAGTCTCGGAATATCATCAATTTACAATGACTCAATCGCATTAGCTGTGAAGTGGGCCTTCGATCGAGGTGTATCAATTGTTGCAGCAGCTGGTAACAATGGACAGGCTGGTGTCAGTGGAAGCTCTGTTGAATCTCCAGCGATGTATTCTGAAGTCATCGCAGTAGCGGCAGTGGATGATTCAAATATTCCATACTCATTCTCAGCTATAGGCCCTCTTCGTGAAAGAATAATGAAACCCGATGTTTCAGCGCATGGGTATTATAAGGAGAATGGTCAAACTTTGTTTGGTACAAGTTTTGCGGCTCCGATTGTTGCAGCAGGAGCTTCAAAGATTATCGCGCATTGCCTAACAAATGACTGGACATGGACTCCGGGAATGGTTAAAGCTGCAGTGATGATTGGTGCGATTGAACTCCCATATGAATCATGGCAAGTCGGTGCAGGATTGTTCGACCTTGAAACCTCATTATTGTATATTGATTTCGCACAAAAAGAGAATGGATTACCTCTGATTGCAGCTATTACACCTAGATCAAGCCCTTTCTCGTTTGAGAGATATTTTGTTAATCACACCGCACAGATTCATGTGTCCATTTTTGCTTCAGGGAATGATACTTTCTCACTGAGGTATCTTGGTATAGACGCGAAGTGGTTATCCGGTCCTTCTTCAATATTTGTAAATCAAACAGCTAGTGTAATCATAGATGTACAAGTGGTTTCATCTGAAGCAGAACAGAATCAGGAAGCATCAATCTCATTTAGATCATCCGGTTATATACAGATGGAACTTGAGTTAGAGTTTGATGCTATCATCGCAATACGAAATGTTGCCTTTGACATCAGCCACACATCTTGGATGATCGATTCCATCTATGGACAATTCAGGCAGCTTTATAGAACTTTGACGAAAGCGGGAATTGCGGTTGATGAGATTAGATATCCTTCAAATCTTAGTCTTGATGTTCTCTCGCAGTACGATGCAGTTTTTGTATTGGACCCTTGTGCTTGGGCATTTACTGTTAGCGGGTTTGATTACGAAAATATGGGTCTTTATTCCTATACCCCACAACAATTAGCTGCTTACTCTGATTATTACTCTCTTGGAGGGAGTCTCTTACTCGTGGGAATGTCAAACAAAAGCATTGATCAGTCTCGCGCCAATGAGTTGTTCTCTCAGTTCAATTTCACATTGAATAATGACCACATTCCAGCAATTACCATAATTGTGAACGGAGTCTCATCAACTGAGTTGATTACTGAAATGATAGAACATCCTATCACAGATCGTGTTGATGCCTTTGATTTCAATGGATGCTCACTTAACTATTCAGGAACTGGTTTTGAGATCGCTTGGAAGAATGTGATATTGCCGGGCGAAAATGGAACATACTACTCAGAAAACAGAACGGTCTTGGTGGGACTTGAAAATGGCAATGGTGGACGTATTATAGCGAGTGGTAGTAACTTTTTCATCGATAACTGGGCTCTATCACATCTCTATAGGTCCGACCAAGACTTACGTTTTGTCTTACAGACAGTTTATTGGCTTCTCCATATGCTTGAAACTTAGAGAAGTGGAGCAATCTTTTCTGCAGCTGTATTAGCTGCATAGACTAAGAGCCCCGTCTTCATACCTTTGCCAGCTGCTAGTACTAAGATTGCTTTCTCACCAGCGCTTTTCATTATCATGAGACCTTTCTCATTTGTCATGAGAATCTCTTCTAGCACCCCTTGGTTCATTCTCTCGGCTGCTAAATCTGCTACTCCCAAAATTGATGCTGCCATCGCAGCAATTTCCGCTTCCTCAAGGCCTTGCGGCACCGCGGATGATATTGGAAGACCTTCCTTTGAAAGAAGCATCCATGCTCGTATTCCTGCAGCAAGTGCAGTGGCTTCCTCCATAATTTGCCTTAGCTTCCCTTGCAGCTCTTCGAAGCTTGGATCAAACATGGCAGCCACTCTTTTCTCTCTCTCTAGTTGAATATTTGTCACTGGGAAATGCGCATTAATAAAGTTTGCATGACTAATGTAACCAACGCGTTCGGAACACTATTCTGAATATAATCCAATGTACTGGAGGATGCGAACGATATGAGTTCACCATACCGACTTGACCTTTCTATGACATTAGATGAAACACCTGGTTGGAAAAAGGGTGTCCGAGTTCTTGGAGTAGCAGAAAGTTTTGAGAAAAGTGAATCTCGAAGTATATTGACTGGTGTTGTTATGAGGGGTGATTTACGAATAGATGGATTTGGTGCCTGCACCCCAACGATAGGTGGTAGTGACTCTACAGACGAGTTACTTTCAATGTTTGATCGATTGAATCGGAAAGACATCCGTGCATGGATGTTGGGAGGTTCTGTAATTTCGTGGTTTAATATTATAGATATCTATGAACTCTTTGAAAACTCGAAAGTTCCGGTCATATGTGTTTCATACCATGCTTCTAATGGAATACAAAAATATCTGAGGGAATATTTTCCAGACGACTGGAGATCACGAAAGGATTTACTTGAGAAAATAGGTCCACGAAAACAAATCAAGTTGCAGACAGGTCACTCACTATATCTTTCAACCGCTGGGATTGGAGAAAAAAGAGCAATCAATCTACTTGACAAACTAACTCTTGATGGGAGAGTTCCAGAACCAATCAGAGTCGCCCGGACCATAGCAGCTGGATTGCATCGTGATTTCATAGGCTCTGTGCGGCACTCGTCTGACTCTACTATTTGATTCTGTCCAGTTTCATTCCCTGATGATTTGCTATGTCAATATGTTCCTTATAGAGTTCCCAAAAGATGTCCTCGATAATTTCTAACTCTAGATTGATGATGGGTACTTTACTACCTACAAAAAACTGATTCAGTATTTCCGGGGAAACTCCTGAGGATTCTAGCGAGATGGCATGAACAAGCATATCAATGATATCCGCACCCATAACTATACGTGACTCGAGTGTTTCTCTCTCTGCAAATTCAGTCCAAGTATTTAGTATCCATTTCCCGAACAACTCGGTTTCTTCACTAATGCTTTCGATTGCCTTCAATTCAATTTCCTTCTTTGCCTTCTTGAATGGTTCCCCTCCTAGTTCAATTGCTTTTCGAGGGATGTCTGAAGTCAATGCTTCGGGAATATCATGCAAAGTGGCCATTGAAACAATTTTAGAGAGGTCGACTTGGATCCCTTGTGTGGCTAAAGCCTTTGATATCAAGAGGGATATCATAATTGTACCGAATGAATGATCTCCTACAGATTCTCTTCTAATGCAATCAATACCAGCAAGATCCCATCCTGAACGATTAACTCTCTTCAACGATTCACTCTTTCTCATGAGTACCAATATTTCCTGAGTTAAGCTCATAATGATCACCGAGTGCATTTAATGATTTGAAAAAATAGAATTGTGGGGGCTGTATGCCCCCTAGCTACGACCACTGGTTAATATGCGTCTATATCAACAGTACCATTAATGATTGCCAATCGGAGGTCAGAAGTCATATTGATCATAGGAATGGTGACCCAATATGGGTATCCAAACTCTTCCATATCCGAAAGAACAATTCCATTGTTCGCAAGATTACCCAGACCGGTATTAAGATCGAGTGCGACACCACCACCATAGTTTGAAGCTCCGACAAAGTCACCCCATAGCGTTGCGTTGAGGATTCTAAAAATGGATAGATCAGTGCGAGGTACGACACTAGTCACCACCCATGAGGGTCCCGAGGCAATTTCTATATCTGGATTACCCATGTATCTCTGGTCACCCTCGGCAGCAATCACAAATGGCTCGTGATTGTCACCTACTTCAAGTCCGAGCCAAGTTTCATTCGCGTACTCCATTGCTGAACGAATTCCATCTATACTGGCTCGCACAGGAGCGAAGATTACTGATGCATTGCCATTCGCTGGATTCCACATATTCCTTGCTAGAGTTGCGGCTGTAGCAGAGTCATTGTATGAACCAACATACTCAGTTGGTAATAATTTGACATCTAGGAGAGTCAGATTAGCATAGTGTACACCCTTGATAAATCCATCAATGTACTGTGCTACTGCTGGATCTGTTGAAACAGATCCAATAATTCCTACTACTCCTGTTCGATTCTCATTCTCAACAGCCATATGCGCTGCGAGTGCACCTGCAAGAAATGATCCTTCTTCATATGAAAAAGTTGCTGAAGCTACATTTGGTAGGTCGACTATTCCCCCAATGTATCCGAACTTCTGTCCTGGCCTATCTGATGCCACACTCTGGACAGCTGCTTGAATCCCCACTTGAGTTCCTATTACAAGAATCAAGTCATGATCTCTGTTTGCAGCTAATGTATCTAGAATGTTTGTTAAATCTGCAATATCCTCTGCGACTCGAAAGTCGTAACTAACAACAATATCCCCAGATGTGAGTCCTCTATATGCCTGATCAGCCATGCTCCTGTCTCCAAATCCCGGTTCAAGAACGACAACCGCTACATTTGAGGGAACATATTGGTTCGATAGAAAAACGTAACTGCCAACTGCGGAAAATACTATAATGACGATTATTACGGATGATATGACGGAAGACCTTGAGCTCAAAATCATGCCTCCATGGTCGTTAGCCTCGTTGCTTTGGAGCACCGATTTAAACTTGTTGCTCTGAGACGCGATGCTTCAATAGAGTGTTTCCTATAAAGAGTATCAGTTATAAATGCGGATGCTTGACACAACTCAAGATACAACGCGCTGGTTATTACTATGCCCGGAGACACTCTAGGAGAAGTAGCGACTCTTCTTGAAGAAACATTGAAAGTTCATCGTTCAGTGAAAAATGCGGTTCTCTGCACTAAGGAAGGTGTGGTTGTAGCTGCTGTGGCTAGAGGTGGAGAGATAGACCCACGAGTTATCGCTACAGTTTCTGCCGCGTTAGTATGGGGCGGGACTGCAGCTCTACAGCAACTGAAAAGTACAGGCCCCACATTCCTGATTCATACAACCACCATTGAGAGGATTCTCACCATTGTGCAGCCCCATTATCATCTGATAATCATAATTTCACGGGCAGATGATGCTGGCCTCAATCTCCAATCACTGATTCCTACATTCCAATCTCTCGCTACTCGAATGGAACTAGTGATGGGCTCAACAAGTGCTTTTGGAAAGCAAACAATACTTGGGAAGATTGTAGAAGAGATACCCGCTGTCACACAGGGAGTTCTTCTCACAGTCGATGGACTACCTTTGGGCTCTGTTGGTTTCAAAGATGAGGTCGAAGTAGCCGCAATGATGGGATCACTCTTTGCCAATGGATTGACCTATTCTGAAGTGACTGATTCGATTTCTGTAGATACAGAAAAGCTAAGGCTTCTGATAACACGCGTAGATGAAACAAGACTTCTTGCTATAGTGTGTCCTGGACCTAAACCAGATGATATTGCTCAAAAAATCCGTCTTATTCTTGATGGAGCTGCTTAGCGTCCACCAACTTCAGCTTGTTCATGCTCAATTGACGTTTCATTTCCTTCATCATCAATGAGCTGAAATTCCCAGTCAGTGAGATTTATTGTTATGAAACAGTCTTTACCTCGTTCAGGACAATCAATACGTATCGTGACATGATCCGGAGTAGATTCCCTAATCTCAGGGTTCAGACATCCGTCTTCAAGCTTCTCCATCAGAAATATGACATACGCTTCAGTGATGGTGTTCAGACTACCTTTCAGAAGCAGTTCGCCCAATTTGTCCAAGTAGTGTCGTTTCTTTCTCCCCTCGCGTACGATTTTGATAAGTCCAACCTCTTCCATCCTTGAAATATGCCATCGCACTGTGTCATGATGTACATCCAGAGCCTCAGCCATTTGTTCTTGATAGCATCCTTGATTGTTCACAACAAATGCAAATATCTTCTGCGCAGTATCGCTTCTCATTGTTAAGTAAGCCATCTCTGCTTCTTGTGACCTTAACATTCTTGGATAATAGAGTCTTTTACCGGCGAACTTGATTGATTTCACGAGACCCTCTCGTTCAAGAATACGTAAGTGCCATGTCAAAGTCCCTAGTGGTGAGGAGAGAATATCCACAAGCTCGAGTAGGTATGTTCCTGGATTCTCACATAGAACTTGATATAGTTCTCTCCGGAACGGATGCAAAAGCAATGCCATTCGTTTTTGCCTACCCATTGCGTGTCCTCTCTTCTCTCTCCTCAGTGAGTTCTCGAACGGCGATATAATTGCTTCGCCTTGGCGAGTTCATGCAAATATTCGTGCAGTTTTTGCCCGTACGGAACTCTTAATTGCAGAACCATGTCGTTCAGCACCGATGTGCGGCATCACTGGGATAGTCACAGATAATAGTGACAATATAGGCGAGCTTCTTGTTCAATGCAGTACTAAGCTGACTTACAGAGGATATGATAGTGTAGGTGTTGCTGCTGTTCGGAATGGAAAGGTCGACCTCAGGAAAGATGTTGGCACAATCGAGGAAGTCAATAATCTTCTCGGACTTTCTTCAATGAAGGGTGACCGAGGAATCTCACAGTTAAGGTGGGCAACCTATGGCGCACCTACAAAAGTTAACGCACAACCTCACTTTGGTTGTGATGAAACATTCTATGGTGCACACAACGGGAATCTGCACAATTACTATTCATACAAACAAGAACTCATTGAAGCTGGACACATTGTGAAATCTGATAATGATGGTGAACTTTGTGTTCACGCTGTCGACAAATACTATGAGGAAACTGGAGACATGTTCGAAGCAGTTAGACTGTCTACCCAAGACCTCAAAGGTGCCTATGCTTATGCAGTTGGTCGTGCGGATCAACCAGAGATATACGCTGTAAAAGCGGGTTCATCCCTTGTTGCTGGAGTGGCTGCTGGTGCCACTATTGTTTCAAGTGACCTCCCCTCCGTGCTCCCACTCACGAACAATGTGATTTACCTCGCCGATGGTGAGATGCTAGTCCTGACCCATGATGATGTTAAGGTGTATCGGATTGAAGATGGAAAAGAGCTTGATAGAGTTCCTGAGACTTCGAATGTAGATGCTCGAGCTGCTGAGAAAGGTGGGTATCCTCATTTTATGCTTAAAGAAATAAATGAGCAGCCAAAGATTGCAAAGGATGTAATTGGTATTCTGGAACGTCCAAAGAGCGAAGAGTGGCTGAAACTCATTGAAGACGCTTCTAGACATTACTTGGTTGCATGTGGATCCTCCTACAACGCTAGCATAGTCGGGACCTATTACTTCAACCGGCTTGCAGGTCTGCCAATGTTGCATGCTATCGGTGGTCAATTCCACCCGATGTATGGCGCCACCATGGATGAAGACTGTCTTTCCTTCCTAGTATCCCAAAGTGGTGAAACAAAAGATATCCTTAATGTTCTCAATCTTGTTAAAGCAAATAATCTGGGAACTACTCTTGGTGTGTTAAATGTCATTGGAAGTACTCTCATGTTTGAGGCTGATTCATACATTCCTATGGCTTGCGGGTATGAAGTTTCTGTCCCAGCTACAAAGACTTACTTCTCTCAGAGCATTATTTTTGCATATCTTGCGGCAAGATTGGGAGAGCGAAATGGACACATTGACCAATCAGAAGCTAAGTCTTTCATTAATAGACTCCGAGATGACCTTCCTTCACTAGCCCAGAATGCAATTGATAGAACTGGTATCCTTGCCAAGAACTTGGCAAGAACAATGATGAATGTCAAAGACTTGTATTGTCTTGGTTACGGATTCACAGATGGTGTAGCTAGAGAGGGTGCTTTGAAGATTAAGGAGATCTGCTACAATCATTGTGAGGGGATGTATTCATCTGAGTTCAAACACGGGCCTCTAAGTATTGTTACTAAGAACTACCCTGTCATCTTTGTCACTACGACAGAAGACAGCTGGATGGTAATCAATCACATTAACGAAGTGAAGGCTAGAAATGGCCGAACAATCATAGTTGGTGAATATGAAGACACTTTACAGCCATATGTAATAAGCAAGAATGACTACCTCCAAGTACCAAAGTCAGATGTGCTGATTAATCCACTTCTCGATGTTATTCCTTTACAACTTCTCAGCTATTATCTCTCAGTTGATCTTGGTATAAATCCTGATTTACCCAGAAACCTTTCAAAAACCCTAACAGTGGATTAGACAAACCTATTCTTTCTCTCCACCCGATTCGCTTATCCGGTAAGATCTCATTGCTGATGAGGTTACTGTACCCGCATCAAAACCATCTCGGATGTTTGTAATT
>JBHLRC010000086.1:0-13715 GCA_048882965.1 Candidatus Thorarchaeota archaeon | reverse complement strand
AAGATGTACTTACAGGGACAAACGTGTACTAATTCGGAATTTGCGAGCAAGCGTGTACTGACCTATACGACACCCCTAAGCTGGCCAGGGGTAAACCATTGTCTTCCGTGGAGTCTGGTCAGTACACGCAAATCTTCTTCTTACGAGATAATGAATTTCCAACGTTTACTCTTGTTTTGGCCAAGATTATTAGGAGCATCTTATTCGTATGTATCTAGTAGGATGACGGTTGATACTGATGTAATCATTATTGGAGCTGGACCAGCAGGTCTCACAGCAGCCCGAAGGCTCTCAGAACACGGGATAGAGTACACCTTAATTTCAAGAGAGCGCAACCCAGGAGCTGAAAAAACGTGTGGAGGCTATGTTCCTAGAAGGGCACTTGAAGAATTCAACCTGAATAGCATACTAGGGGCTCATGAAGTCAAATCAATCAGGATGAAGTTTCCAGGTCTTGATATGACAAAGGTTGAGTTTGATGATCCAGTAGGGGTGAACATCAGTCGTGAGAATTTAGGAGCCGCACTTCTCAAGAAAATTGACGCTGGCACTGGAGAGATGTGGTTGGACACTGAAGCAGGTTTGATATCAATAACGGCTGAAAAATGTACTGTAAAGTATAGGAAAGGAGAGGAGTCTGGCACTATCTCAGCGAATCTCATCATTGATGCAAGTGGCGTCAACCCAGTAAGTCTCCGTTTCACTTCTATTAGAAACAGACCCGAAAACTCTGGGATAGGGTATGGCGTCCAATATCAAATACGGACTAAAAGACCGCTTGAGATTGCGAATGATTTCTACTATGGCAGTGAGTTCTCTCCAAGGGGTTATGCCTGGAATTTTCCACGGAGCCATGAAACAGTGTTGGGAACTGGGGGTATTGTTGAAGAAGTCAGGGATAATGAGAGGAGGACATTCGCTTACCTTGACCACCTCGTCAGTAACACGGAACCTATAGCAACCGAGTTGAATGATGCAGGTTTCGAGATTGTAAAGAGAGAGGCCGCGTTGATGCCACTGGCGGGAATATTCAAACCGTCATATGGAAGACGCATCATGCTTGCGGGTGACGCGGCATGCCACTGCTCACCCATAACAGGAGAAGGTATACACTATTCCATGAAAGCAGGACACATTGCGGCAGAAGTTGCAGCTGATTGTATTCAGAAGGGCGACTTCAGTAAAGAAGCATTGTCACGCTACGAGAAACTATGGACAAAGGATTTTGGTTCTGATCTGAAGTGGGGTCTCTGGTTACAGAAGAGATTCATGGAATCAGGTTCAAGCTCGATGGGTTCGACATTTCTAAATTCAGACAAATCAACTCGAGTAATTGCAGAGATGCTCGCAGGAATTCGATCTGTTAGAAGCGCAATTCTTTCAGCCGCACCAAGCTATCTTCTTTCTAAAATAAGACGAATTTGAGCTAAAACAAACACGGATTTACAATTGAGCTCGAACGAAAATACTTTATATTGCGATTTTGTTAAAATTATTTGTCGGTATTGCGAAATATGCAATTTCTTTATTTCCTGTTGCGATTTCCACACAAAATCAAGCACCAAAGGTGAACGCGTTGGCAAAACTCCACTTGTACGATAATGGATCTCTCATCTCCTCCTCACGTACATCCTTTTCGTATGTGGAGTACGGATACGCAGCAGACAGGCAGGAATTCGAAAAGACCGCAAAACCGTGGAGCAAGCTCTCTGAGCAAATGGGACCTTGTTCAGAGAGCTCAATGGCACCACCCGTGGGTGGTAAAGACATAACGAGATCGCTAGTTCAATCAATGAGAGGCCTTGAAGACCAAAACAAGAATAGCTCTTATTCATCGACGCCTTTGGCTGGTCACTCTTTAGAAGAAGAAAACATCACTTTCTACAAGAGAGCCACCAAGTACATCTGCGATATTTGGCTATTAATACAACATTGTTGATACTTTGATAAACAATGAATAGCTAGCGGTCTCGTTTCCCTTTGAGTGACCTTATTGCCACACTTCATCTGACCAACGTGTATCAATCTGATTCTCAGCCAGACGTATTACCTCAGGAGATTCGTCCTCCAAAGCCTTGCGGATAATCAAAGCAGCATCCGATTTATCTAACAACCTTGTTGCTCGAACAATAGCCTTCCGAATAAGCTCATGTCGACTATGTAGGAGACGAAGAAGAATTTCCACTGAATTAGAGCCGCCCTGGAGAGCTACTGAATCCAAGGTCTCATCGATCATGGTTGATGGCATTCCTTTAGCAAGCAGGTTGTTAAGAATGGAATTTGTCCGTGCGATGTCAACTATAGGTGGTTTTGATTTAACAGAAGGAACGATGAGTTTCATTCCTGCAAGTCGAGATGTAAGAGCGGAATATGCACGAGCAGCCTCTTTACGTACAGATGTTGACCTATCATTCTTCATTATGTCATCAAGTAAGTCGAGTGTCTCATGATCACCAAATTCCCCAAGCTGCTTTAGTGCCCTATTTCTAAGCGAGTGCGAAGAATCTGTTGCGATGTCTGATAGAATATCATTACATAATTGTGACTTAGCATCAATTATCGCAAGCATAGCTTTGTGTTGTTGATTGAAATCACTCGAGTAAATACTTGACCGAGCTGACTTCACCCTATGAAGCATCTCCAGTTCACGGGATCCTTCATACCTATCCTCAGCCGAATCTTTCTGTGATCCAACTCTCCTCGGTCTTCGCCTATTCTTTACATAGTCGTCCCATTCATTGGAATCTATCTTCACAAGCATAGAATCGGTATCAAATCCTGTGGCAGCAAGGCTCTTTTTGATTGTAAGATACTCCTCCTCCATCGTAACTATGTCAAAGAATCTGTGACCTTGTGTCGCTGTGACTATCTTACTGCCATAATATGTGTCTAACAAGTCAGCTATACAGTACAGCTTCGGTGTGCTGTCTTTGTATTGAATTTTGCAGTTAGATAGCTCCTCTGTTCTTTGTTCAAGGATAGAAGGCACAAGAATTGCATAGTGACCCTTACTTATGGTCTGGATATTGATACAGAACTGATCAAATCTACCGTCCTTTGTGTCTAGAAGAGTTCTGATGAAATCAACCATGAATTCCTGAGGATTTTCTTGTACATTGTTTTCCTGCAGTATGTCCAACACATATATTGACGGAATCTGGACAGCGTAATAGATATCCCACATTCCCAAGTAGTGAAAGATATGGTCCCTCCGTTCAAGAGTGACATGTTGTTCCTTGCTTTCTATCTCTTCTAGTCCCAGAAGTAGGTCAGATATTGTATTAGTTCTTGATGCAGTCTCTATCAATTGAGAGCTTCTTGAGTAATTTCTTTCTTCAACTGCGACCTGAAAATCAATAGCAATATCCGTCAAATTAGCTCAGACGAAATTGCTCTGGCAAACTTATCAACATAACCAAATCACAAAGAAAAAGAGTGAAGATGGCCTAGCTTCTGCACGCTAGGCCAACAAAGAGGGTGAAGAGAACTAGGATCCAGTCCCGCGCATCTTATGAACGATGAAACACTTCTCTCGATATGCTTGATCTTCGAGGTCGTTGATGAAATTCTCGAGCTTCTTGACCCGCGTGAATTCTTCTTCAATCCCAAGATCTCGAACTTGAATCAATGCTTTCTTGTGCTCAATTCGCACGTATATTCCGCCCAGTCCCACACCATGTTTCATGTACACGGGGTCGTCCTGGTTCTTAACTCGATAGAAACCCTGTCTTCTGAGCATTCTACTGAACATCATCATATGTGTCGTACCCTCCCGGCGGTAGACAAAGAGCGTAAACGCTAACCGAAATATAAAGGAATAGGGTTTCTATCGTACACGCAAGCTTTTCGCGCCATATGCTATGCGACAAAATCTGTAAAATATTGCACAAATAAACGGTAATCATGTTATTATATGCACAAATTAACTGTTTTCAATAGAATATCTGAACATATAAGCTAGTCATAATGAGTTCTAGCTTCCAAGCATACAATATGGCGCGAAATAGCTTAACGTTTACATAATGATTGACTCTATGAGAAAAGAACCTTCCTTAACGTTTACATTTGATTTTACCGAACGTTTACAATAATAGCATATAATCTGTATGACCCCAAAATGAGACAAAGTGAGACAGATTTCCTTGAGACAAATGGTTTATCTTTCAGATTATTATCTCACACTACTAAGTTCCGATCATGGATTGTCTCTTGGTATACGCCGCATATTGGGAGAGGAAAGAAAGTCAACATAGAGAAAATAAATCAATCAATAAGCATCATTACAAAGACAACCCTTAAAATGTGTTCAGAATGAATCGACAACCTAGGCGAGAGAACAATGCAATTTGACCTCCTGGAGATTCTACGGACAATACCTGTTTCTACTGTTTTCATTATGTTGGTAGCAATCACACTGGCCCTAGTTTCAATCTGGGCAACTCAAAGATTCACTGACATGGAGAAGATGAAAGCAGATATGGAGGAGATTAATGCATGGAGAGAACGCTTTAACAAAGCAAGGAAAACAATGGATCCCGCTGAACTCCAACAGGTCATGGATGACCAAGGGAGAATCATGAGACTCCAGAGCTCCATGATGGGAGCCAGGATGAAACCAATGTGTGTTTACTATATTCCATTCCTCATCATCTTTGGTATTTTGAACGCAATTTATGGAAATCACATCGTAGCAATAATCCCATTCAACATTGATAAGGTGCTTCCATTCATTAGTGGTTGGCTTGGAACTTCTGTGCCTGGAGGATTTGGTCTTAGTTATTATGGGTACTACTTCTTCGTTGGTCTTGGACTAGGCAACATCATCAGAAGACCATTTGGACTCTCAATGACCACGTAAAAACATCCTTTCTATGAGCGCTGTGTTGTGCCATAGATGACCCATGGATTACGTGCTTCAGCTCCCTTTTATTCAGTAGTCATCAATGCCCTATTGTGGTTCCCACGGGAGCAGTCTCGAATATCGACTGCGGGGACAAGAGAAAGGATGTGACCTGCATTCTATATATCATCCCTATGGTCTTTCTTCCATGTTGCATCCTTTCTCTGCACTTTATTGTTCAATCAGTAACCGTTTTAACTCAGGCACTGGAGTTACTATGTTATGAGTTCAAGACCATCTGAAGTCTACTATGGATCTGTGATTTCAGGGAATATGGCCCGATGGGCAGCCTTTGCAGCCAAAGTGGACGAAGTGATAAAGAAATTAGATTTCAAAACAATCGATAAGAAAGACAAGGTCGCTGTAAAAATGCACCTTGGATTCCACGACGGATATCAAACTGTACCTGTATTCTTTGTAAGAAGGATTGTACAAGCCATTAAAGAGGTTGGAGGATATCCAT
The DNA here is from genome assembly GCA_048882965.1 of Candidatus Thorarchaeota archaeon. GTDB lineage: Archaea > Asgardarchaeota > Thorarchaeia > Thorarchaeales > Thorarchaeaceae > SMTZ1-45. Next base: position 8,352 of record JBHLRC010000086.1, on the reverse strand, counting down.
TCATCACTGACACCCCGACATCAGTGTACAACGCTGTTGAGAGAGGATACACCCAAGAAACTTGTGGGTGCCCATTGATTCCTGCTGCTGGAGTCAAAGATGGTTACACCTATGACTTCAAGGTGAATTTTCACAATATTGACACTCTTAAGATGGGTGGTGTAATGGTTGATGCAGATGTCCTTATTGATTTGACACATAGTAAAGGGCACAACACTTGCGGATATGGTGGTGCAATCAAAAACATTGCACTAGGTGGATTCCACGGTCCTTCTCGCTGGAACAAGATCCATAGTGTCGAACAATCAATTCCGTACTGGGATTCTGAAAAATGCACACCTGAACATGCAAAGAAGCTCGTTGAAGCATGTGAAAAAGGTGTCATCAAGTATGACGAAAAGAAGCACAAGCTCACTCTCGCTTTTAGTATGTGCAATCAATGCATGGATTGTATCAAGGCTGATAAAAAAGTTGGCTGCCTTCAACTGAATCAGGAGAATTTCTCACTCTTTCAGGAGCTAATGGCAATAAATGCAAATGAGATTCTGAAAACCTTCGATGAGGACAAACGATTCTTCCTGAATTTCTTGCTTGATATCACTCCTTATTGTGACTGTTGGGGTCTAGGACAACCAGCAATCATGAATGATATAGGAGTCCTTGGGAGCAGGGACATCGTTGCAGTTGAACAAGCCACTCTTGATTTGATTGGGAAGGAAGAGATTATTGAGAGTATGGTGCCACCATTCATCAAGTTGCATAAAGGCACCAGCTTGCATCCATTCCAGAGAATCAGCGGTCCAATGAAATCCCCCTATATTCAAGTTGAATATGCAGAAAAGCTCGGCATGGGATCGACAAACTACAAGTTGATAGAAGTACTCCCACCTGAGAAAACTGCAAAGAAAAAAGGACCTAGCAAGGTGACAGAACCACCAGGGTCATTCTTCTAGTGTTTCAAACTAGTCTGACCCAGATAATGATTAAAAGACCTACTACATGTTTAGTGGGACCGATCCATCTGATAATATACATCCAGATTGAGTGATATTAAATTGCCCTACAAACATTCTCCTGAAGAGAGGCTTAAACGATACAAAGATAGTTTGGAGAAGATGGCAAAGGAAGAGGGCAGGAATCTCAAGTTCACAAAACATGTTAAAAAGACAAAAGAAACCAAGAAGAAAAAGACTGTCAATCCTGTTAAAGCGGCTCCTAAAGAGGCAGAAGTGAAGAAACAACAGTTCAAACCTCCGCAAGTTCTTGTAAGTCCTGCAAAGAAAGAACTAGGTGAAGCTATAGCAACCGTGAGGAAAGCGCCTAAAGATCTGAGTGAGGCTAAAATCAAGGAGTTGAATGGTAGAAACTTGTTGATGCTCAAGGTTCGACTCCGTTCAATAGAAAGCGCTCTACGTGATATCAAGAAGCGACGTCAAACTCTCGAGGCACAACTGAAAAGCAAGTACATCGACAAGAAGAAGTACCAAGAGGAGATGTCGGCACTTGTGGCAGAGGGCAGAAAATTACTTGTTGATAAAGAACGCGTTGAGAAGGAGATAAAGAGTATCAAACGAGACAAATAACTGATACAACGGTGTGATTTTCTAGATTATATATAACACTTCAAGTTCGCGACAGTCTGAGGAGTATTTTATGACGCGGTTAAAGCACGTCTTAATTCTAATTATTTTGATCCTCCCGATGTTTGCACTTGCTCCGACTCTGGTAGCAAGTCCAAATGAATCTCTAGTGAGTCAAGCAAAGGTGGATAACTCTCTACCTGCTCAATTTGTTGAAGAAACTCTTAGAGTAGCGGTATATGCTGAGTCAAATCTGACTCTGCCAGCATATGCTACAGGAGGTGTGTACACTGATTATTATCAGAATGTCATTGACTTATTGAATTCTGCTGGTTATGCAGTCACAGTTTTGTCAACACAAGACATTCTTAATCATAGACTAATGGTTGCAGATTACGATGCCTTTGTATTGCCAAATCAATTGCCAAGAGAGAGCATAATCAATCACATCAAAGACTACTGGTTTGGTGGTGGCGGATTACTTTCTTTTGGTGCATCTGCAGGTTTCCTTTTCTATTCAGGATTAATTGATCCGAGTCTTGAAGGTCAATTCAGCCTCTACCCAATAGATGCTGGTGGACTATGGACATATGCAGGCTTAACAGGCTACGAGCTCTATGATGGAATTTACCTTAACCAGAGAAATCCAGTCACAAAAAGCTTGGAAGAAGGCACTGTTTATCCGTTTACTGGAAATGAAACACTCTTGGGTGGATTCGGCTTACCGGGATTGCTAGGTACAAGATATCTTGAACTTGCGTATCAAAATGGCCACCCAACTTATACATCAATTGCTGGTTTTGATAATCCAGACCGGGGAGGTAAAATCGTATTCATTCCGGGTAACTGCAGTTCCTTTGAAACTTGGATAAGACCAGTAATTGTTGATGCAGTTGACTGGCTCGCACCGCGACCTAAAGGAAGGATACTATATGACTTATCTCATATGCCCGAAGTCACTCCAGATTCTTGGGATCCATGGATAGAAAATTACTTCCTAACAAACTGGAGAGATGGTCTTGTGAACCGCTCTTACATTGTTGATAAACTATACCCATCCTCTCAGGGTAATTTAACATCAGACAACCTCGATGGTTATGACATGTTGGTTGTTTTAATGCCTAATCTGAACTTCACAGCTCAAGAAGTCAATGATGTCAGAGATTGGGTTGCTGGTGGAGGGAGTCTCCTTACTGTAGGTGACGAATATTCTACTTTTGCTCATATGATGCAGAATCTGAACTATTTGCTGTCATGGTCTGACATCAGGCACAGCCCTACACTCGGAGGAGGATTTGATGTTGTTGCTTCAGTTGTTGGTGAACATCCAATTCACGAAGCGGCACCAAATCTAAACCTGGGTGGTTTCAGCTACATAAATGTCACTGGAAACGCATATGCAATATATACCGACGGAATAGGTGATGTTGTTGCAGGAGAAGAATATGGTAATGGGAGAGTGATTGCCTGTCCTGATGGGAATTTCTTCACAGATGAACTTGGAATATTCGATCTTGATAACTTTCAATTCCATATGAATGTCGCAAACTGGCTCACAGCTGCTACTGCAAAAGTCTTGTTGTATAATGATGAGTTCCACAGCTCAGATATGTATGGAGTAGCACCTGTCGTTGCGTTAGAAAGTCTTGGAATCGACTTTTATCTAACCAATAGTGAAGCGTACTTCAATCTTTCACTGTATGAATACTGGGACCAATGGGATCTAGTAATTTTCGACCAGCCAGGCACAATAAGTGACGAGTACCTTGATGATTTTCAAGCCTGGATCGAGTCTGGTGGAAAACTGATTTCATCTGTCTACTGGATTCACGGTGATGCTGAGCATCCTCTCTGGCCGCTACTAGGTTTCATACCAGTGGCTGGAGTGCCAGATCAACCAGATGTCTATCTTTGGGAATCAGCCAATCCAATATTCAATTTGCCTGTAGAATATGGAGCAGATAGGTTCATAGCTCTTGAGGACTACGGAGGAGAAGGTTCATACCTTCATATGTTAAGCAATGGAATAGCCTTGGCTGGTTTGACAGCATCACCGCAAGAAAACCAGTCCGTCATCGCTCTTCGTGATGATGGAAAGGTCCTGACAAACGCATTCCTAATAGATGAGTTCCAAGGAGACCATGACAACTCTACTTACATGGACTCAATCGAGCTCTGGGTGAATGAGATAGGATACATCTACTACAATCGACCCACAATAGACCATCCGGTTGATGTCACCTATATGGAGACCGAAACTGGAAATGAGATTACATGGACTCCAACAGCTGATGCTGGTCCTGTGCACTATGTCTTCAGAGTGAACGGAACACTAGTCGAGAGTGGTCCATGGACAGGAGCACCTCTAACATTCAATGTTGATGGTGTCAATGTTTCTATCACAGAGTACCAACTCACGGTCTTTGATAGACTTGGTTATAGTGTGTCTGACATAGTAACACTCAATGTGACAGAATACATTGCTCCAACACCTCCGCCACTTGAAATAGATCCAATTCTATTGCTTGCGATTGGCGGAGTAATAGCAGGTATTGTGATCATATTGATAGTGTTTACACAAATGAAGAAGAAGAAATAACACAAACATGGGTTGCTGTCTTCACACAGCACCCATCTTTCTCTTTTTTCCATAACAATACAAGAGCAAAAAAGGCAAATAGACCTCCCAGAAATGCAAGAATGAGTCTGGAGGCTGTATGTTCTGAGTAAGAAACGTGCATCTGCACAACCAAAGCGTCTTGCTTATGTTCACAAGATATGTGAGCTTAGCAGACGTGGAGATATCGACGCAGTTGCAGAGTTGATGAAAGGGTACTTTTCAAACAAGAAAACAAACCCCTGGCACACGATTTACAAGGATATTGAGAAATATTGGACCAAGGAGAATCCAAAGAAGGACATAGAAGAGCATCTGTTGCTTCTTCGGGATGCAGTCTTTGGAGCGCTTGATATTCTCTCACTCAGTATAGCTTTAGAGGTTCCAACATCTGATTTCGTTACAATCGTCACAAGTGAATCAAATTGGAAGGAAGGCCGTAGAAAGGTTAGGAACAAGTGTATAGAGCTTGTTGAAGAGCTATCAAAGAAGAGGAAGACTCGATATCTTGTACCTTCTGCGCTCAAGAGAGATGGTTTTGGCTTCCTTGTATCAAATATTGAAGAAGCAGAGCTTGAGGCTTTTCGAAGGGCTAAACCAAAGATGAAGAAGTTGCCCAAAAAGAAGAAGCAAGTCCTAGATCTCAAACCACTTGAGAAGTGTGGTGCTGGTAGTAGATTTCTGCGAGAGCAGATGCTCATGGATACACATCTTGAAAAGGGAGACCCACGAATTCCAACAATTCTCGAAGCGTATGAGAATTTCTTGATTGAACTTGAGGTGGACATAGGTTCATCCCTTCAAGAACCAGTACCGACGGAGCAAGTGACACTTAATGGAAAACCAGTTGCGGAGATTGAAGAACCAAAACCAAAATCTGGCAAGAGGAAACGAAAAAAGGATGAGCAGTCCCCATTAACAGACTTCATTGATGAGAAGCCAAAATCAGAGAAGAAGAAATCAAAGAAGTCCTCAGGGCAAAAGAGGAGGGGGAAGAAAAAGTGAGTAAAAAGAAAGGTGTGCTTGACATAACAGCACTTGAGATGAATGCCCTGAAGATTCTCAAAAAGATTGTTTATGATATAGACTCACCGGATCTTGGTACAATGTATGATGCAGTTGGCAGACTTGCGACACAAAGAAACAGTAGGTCGCTTCTGCCAAAGGCCATTGAACTCCTTGAAAGTCAAGACCAAAATGTGAAACAGGCATCATTCACTGTTGCAGCTAAATTCGCCTTTGGAGAATATACACTAGAGATTTTCAATTCACTAAAATCACTTAATCCTGTTGAGAGGGAACAGGTACTCCAAGGCATTCAAGAGAAATTCAACCAAACTGGGGCTCCTGAATCAAATAGTGAGTTGAAGCGTTGGATAGAAGCTCTAGAGAGTCTGGGTAAAGAACATCAACCCACAGTGTTTGGATTGATGAAAGCAATGGGAACCTTGGGAAGGAGATGGGTAACGAAACAGATCAAGAATAATTTCGATAACCTTTCCCTTGGAGCAGTACCGGCGTTGAGTGCGTTTCCAGACAGGACCAAGAAGAAGCTCATAAAACTACTAGCCACAACCGCCTCAAAAAAGAGGAGGGATATGTTACCGTATATCTGTGGGATTGTAGATCAGACCACGTATTCAAACCTTTCAGTGTTCTTAAGAGGAAGCAAGTGGCAGGAACGTGTTGAGATTGCCTCTGCAGTTGCACACTCTGGAATTAAGTCAACTACTGGTTTTGTAATGGAATTAGTTGGAGACACCAACTGGCAGGTAAAGCAAGCACTATTGGACAATCTCACTATCAAGACCTCAAAGTTCTCAGCGTTGTCCAAGATCCTTAGTTACCTTGTAAAAGAGTCACATGATAGAGTTAGAACCAGAGCGGAGAGAACATTACTCCTCCTTGGATCAGAGAAATGCGAAGATGCAACTCTCACTGAACAAAGAAAGAAGTTGGAAAAACAATATCGAACCCAGTTACTACGAGCAGCAGAAGCCAACAAGGATCTGGACGCCAAGTGGCTTGGAGTTGACACGAAGAAAATAGATCCAATGGACGAGATCATGGCTCGTGTAACTGAGGAGGCTGAAGTAGATGAAACTGCTTCAACTGAAGATGCACCAGTAGGATTCACCTTGGCAGATATATCATCAAAAGGCCAAGATGATGAAAGTCCTGTTGTTGATGAGGAGGATAAGTCAATCCTTCTCAGTGCTCTCTTGGGTGCACAGAAGAAGTCGGTTGAAGAACATGAAACACCTAAAGAACCGGAAACCGACCTCCCGCTTGATCCAACGATTCCCCCAACCAGTAAATTTCTGCTTTTACTACAGAGGATGTCAGAGAAGGTGGGCAGAGATGTACCAGTTACAGACCTATTGATCAAAGCTGAAGAATCTGGGATGAATGAGTCTCAATTTGAGAGCGCAATGGATGAATTGGAGAAACAGGGGATCATATACAAGTCAAGCAAGGGTACTGTTAGCTATGTGGATATTGAACTCTGAGACTTCAGAATGATACAAAGACTAATCTTATCGCCTGTAGATACAACTATCTCGGCGGAGTTTAGAAATGGCTGAAGAACTTCTAATCAAGAATGGGATGATTGTTACAGGTGACAAGAAAGGGACTATTATTCCCAAAGGCTACATCACAGTCAATGGTTCCAGGATTGCAGAAATCAGTGAGGGAGAACCAAAGTTTGGTGCTGACACTGTTATTGATGCAGCTGGATGTGTTGTCATTCCTGGATTAGTCACCGCACACACTCATCTCTATGGAATTCTACTTCGAGGAGCAAGTCTGAATATCAAACCACCTACAGACTTCGCACAGGTACTACAGCGTGTCTGGTGGCCGGTGGATGAATCATTAACCATTGAAGATGCTTATGCAAGTGCACTCTCAGCAAGTGCAGATATGCTACGAAATGGATCAACATTTTATGCAGACACTTATTCAGGACCCAACTCAATCGAAGGAAGTCTTGAGGAGATTGCTAGGGCAACCAAAGAAATAGGAATGAGAGGAATTATTGCTTTTGAGATGACAGAGAGAAATAATCCAGAGGAGGCGAGTAGAGGTTTCGAAGAAGGTGTCAAATTCATTCATTCTTGTAAGAAAGAATCGCTTGTTTCCGGGATGATCAGTCTTCATGCATCCTTCACTGTAGGAGATGAAATTGTTGCCAAAGCAGTTGAGCAAGCAAAACAACTCGACGTACCTATGACCGTCCACACTTCAGAAGGTCTCGTTGACCTCTATCACAATCTCGAGATGACAGGAGAGAGGACTGTAGAGAGGTTAGACAGACTAGGAGTATTAGGGCCCAAAACGGTTCTAGCGCATTGCGTCCACGTGGATTCCAATGAGATTGATATCATTGCTAAGAGACGAGCTTCAGTAGCGCATAATCCAATGAGCAATATGCTGAATGCAGTAGGAGTGTCACCGGTACCAACTATGCTTGATAGAGGCATCACTGTAGGTCTGGGGAACGATGGATGGATTTACGATCCCTTTGAGAACATGAGGTGCGCACTGACTGTGCATAGATTGGCTAGTGGAAATCCCAGCGAAATTGGGCCAGATGAGATCTTCAGGATGGCAACAATTGAAGGAGCGCATTGCTATGGTCTTGGCAATGAATTGGGTAGTCTTGAGAAGAGAAAACTTGCAGATATTGTAATCCTCGATGGCTCCCGGGTACCTACACCACTCACACCTAACTCAGTGATTGGACATATTATCAATACTTTTGGTGGCCGCGATGTGAGAGACGTCATTGTTAATGGCGAGATTGCAGTAAAAGACAAACTATTGACAAAGACCTCAGATGCCCATGTTTCAGAGGTGTCTAAGAAATCAGCTGAAACCCTATGGTTACGTTTGAATCAATGAAAAAAAGAAGTAGGTGGGGCTTAGCCCCACATCAATTACTTTCTACGCATGCAGACAACTGCACCCAATATGACTATCACACCAACTCCGATTCCAACAAAGAGAATATTGTCTTGAAGAAGTCCGATAATGTCAAGCCCAAGGCCATCACGAATAAGAGAAACTGAAGTCTTCAAACCGGAGGTGCTGTTTGTTGATTCAAGCACATATCTTGCACAAAAACCATCAGCCTTTAGATAATGGACATAT
>JBHLRC010000085.1:0-13861 GCA_048882965.1 Candidatus Thorarchaeota archaeon | reverse complement strand
AAGACTGTGACCATTGGTAAGAATGTAGCTATAATCGGCGGTGGTAATGCTGCAATAGATTCTGCACGAACTGCTAAACGACTTGGAGCAAAAAGAGTCACGATTGTTTATAGACGGTCCCGCGAAGAAATGCCAGCTATCGCAAGTGAGGTTGATGAGGCTGAACATGAAGGAGTCAAAATAGAATTTCTTGCGACTCCCATAGAGGTTCTTGTATCAGACAAATCGGTTTCAGGGATGAAGTGTGTAAGGATGCGTCTCGGTGCACCCGATGATTCAGGCCGTCGAAGACCAGTTCCTATCCCGGACTCTGAATTCAAGATGAGTGTGGACACTGTAATAATCGCTATTGGTCAGGAGGTCACTTCTGATGCTTTAATAGAAGGTCTTGAACCCTCAATGTGGGGAACTCTTGACGTTGACCCGAAGACACTCCAAACCAATGTCAAGTGGGTCTTTGGTGGAGGGGATGTGGTTAGTGGAGGCGCTTCAGCCATAGAAGCTGTAGCTACTGGAAAAGAGGCTGCTAAGTCAATAGATCTTTATCTCATGGGTGAAGACCTCGTTGAGGGTCGAGAGGAGATACTGATACCAATTGAAGACATCGAGGTTGACCAGGCTTCAATGAAAATGAGGTATGCACCCATAATGCGCACACTTAGCATGTCAAAACGAAAGACCTCCTTTGCTGAGGTGGAGCAAGGGTTCAAGAAAGCAGATGCAATAGCTGAGGCTGATAGATGCCTGGGTTGTGGTGTATGTTGCGAATGTGAGAAATGCGTTGAAGCTTGTAAGCTCGAAGCAATCGATCATTCACTGCAGGATGAGATTGTTGAGCTGAATGTTGGAACTATTATTGTCGCAACAGGGTTCAAGGTTCACGATCCGCTAGAAACTCGTGAGTTTGGATATGGAACATTCGAGAATGTCATTACGAATGCTCAGCTCGAAAGGCTCACGAATGCAGCAGGTCCGACACAAGGAAAACCGAAACGTCCCTCTGACCATAAGATACCGAAACGAGTTGCTTTTGTTCAATGTGTTGGATCAAGAGATAGAAGGTTCAATCAGGACTACTGTTGTTATATCGGTTGTGAGAACTCTCTGAAACAAGCAATTCAGATTCAAGAGAAGTATCCAGAGACCGAGATTACAGTCTATGCTATGGACATTCGAACCCATGGTTTAGGATATGAGGCTCTCTATAAACGCGCTCGCGAGAAGGGCGTCATTGTTGTTAAAGGTCGACCCTCTGAGATTGAAGAGATACCTGAGACCAAGTCACTGATTGTCATGGCTGAAGATCTTTACACTGGAGCGCGTTTAGAGACCACGACTGATCTTGTTGTGCTAGCCACTGCATTATTGCCAAATGATGACACTGCAGAACTTGCACGGAAATTGAAAGTTTCCACTGGTGAGTATGGATTCTTGATGGAGGCACATCCCAAACTCCGACCAGTTGACTCGTTCCAGGATGGAGTATTCCTTGCAGGTGCAGCCCTAGGACCAATGGACATTCCGAAGGCAGTCGCATATGGTAAAGGTGCAGCCGCTGGAGCTCAAGCCCTGATGGCACCTGGCGTCTTCTATGTAGAACCAATCTATGCAGAGATTGACACTGAGAAGTGCTTCGACTGTGACCTCTGTGCTGATCTCTGTCCCTACGGCGCAATCACTGGAACTGGCGAAGAACGGCGAGTCATGTTTGAGCTATGTCAGGGGTGTGGAACATGTTCAGCTGCGTGTCCGAAGAATGCCATAGACATGCGTCACTATAGGAAACAACAGGTTTTGCCGCAGGTGATAGCCGCGGCTTCTGTGAAAGGAGAGTTGGTACAATGACTCGGAAGCGATTCGAACCAAGTATAGTTGCATTCACCTGCAACTGGTGCTCGTATGGAGGCGCAGACCTAGCAGGCATATCACGTATCCAATACCCACCAAATGCCAAGGTCATCCGCCTCATGTGTTCAGGTAGGGTGGATCCTGTGATGGTGATTGAGGCATTCAAGGGTGGAGCGGATGGTGTCATGATAACAGGATGCCACATCGGAGATTGTCATTATGCAACTGGAAACTATCGGACACAAGTTCGCTTTGATGCCCTTAAGATGGCAATGGAATCGATGGGTCTGAATCCTGAGCGACTAAAACTCCTCTGGGCAAGTGCTTCAGAGGGACAACAGTGGGCTGAGGGGATAACTGAGATGACTGAGTCGATTCGGGATCTTGGACCTAATCCACTGAAGGCAGGAGGTGCAGTATAATGACTGAAGCTGGAGAGAAGATAGACTTTGGCTCAATGAACCCTACTGAAACTGCCTTGGTCATAGGTGGTGGCGTAGCTGGAATGCAAGCTGCTCTAGATATCGCGGACCAGGGCTATCAAGTTGTGCTTGTTGAAAAGACTCCGTCTATTGGCGGAGTAATGGCGATGCTGGATAAGACCTTCCCGACTCTGGATTGCAGTGCATGTATCCTGACACCGAGACTGAGTGAGGTCTCTCGACACCCAAACATCGCGCTGTTGACCTACAGTGAGGTCACAGGAATAACTGGCGAGGCTGGCGACTTCAGGGTGAAGGTCCTCAAGAAAGCACGAAAGGTTCTGGAAGACAAGTGCTCAGGCTGCGGTGAGTGTGTACCTCACTGTCCTGTCCAAGTGAAGAATGAGTTTGACCAGAATCTTGGATATCGTAAAGCAATCTACATCGGATTCCCGCAGAGCACACCTCTAGTTTACACGATTGACTCTGACAATTGTATCAAGTGTGAACTCTGTGTCAAATCCTGTGACAGAGAGGCGATAGATCTCACCATGGAGGATGAAGAGATTGAGATCCCTGTTGGTGCGATTATCATTGCTACTGGGTACCAACTGTTTGATGTGACACAGTACCGCAGGCTTGGTTATGGTCGCTTCAAGAATGTCATAAATGCGTTGGAATATGAACGACTCATTAACGCTGCTGGTCCCACAATGGGGAACCTCATGCGACTCAGCGACGGTAAGATTCCAAAGTCCATTGGGTTTGTCCAGTGTGTCGGAGCACGTGATGTACAGAAGGGTGTTCCATACTGCAGCAGAGTCTGTTGCATGTACGGGATCAAAAATGCTGTGATGGCTAAGGAGCTTCGACACGATGATGTCAAGAACGTGACAGTCTACTATGCTGACATTCGAGCGTATGGAAAGGGGTTCGAAGAGTTCTATAATATGGCCAAAGAACGCTTTGGAATCAAGTTTATTCGTGGTAGGGTTGGTGAGGTGGAAGAGGTGGAAAAGACCAAGAACATCACTGTGTGGGCGGAGAACACTGAGACTGGGGAGTTTCTCAAGAATGAACATGAGCTACTAGTCCTTTGCCCAGGAATTCTTCCTCCAAAGGGTCTGAAGGAGTTGGCAGACAATTTAGGACTTGATGTCAGTGTTGATGGTTTCATCTCGATCCAATATCCTGCAAGCAATCCTGTAGACACTGAAGTACCAGGCGTCTACGTGGCAGGGTGCGCTGAGTCTGCAAAGGACATTCCTGACTCAGTGGCTGCAGGGAGTGCAGCTGCAATGAGGGCGAGTATCACTCTTGCTAGAGGAGGTGAGCCATGATGGAAACGGAAGAACCAAGGATTGGAGTTTTTGTCTGCCATTGCGGCCACAACATTGCTGGAACAATCGATGTGGAATTGGTAGCTCGGAATGCACAACACTTTCCAAATGTCGAATACTCAACAGACTTTATGTTCATGTGTAGTGATTCTGGCCAGCAATTGATCAAAGAAATGATCCAGCTAAATAATCTCAACCGAGTTGTTGTAGCAAGCTGTTCACCTCGGATGCATGAACCAACCTTCAGACGTGTGGTGGAGGAAGCTGGCCTAAACAGGTATCTCTTCGAGCAGGTAAACCTTAGGGAACACTGCAGCTGGTGTCATGCCAGAGAGCCCGAGAAGGCAACAGTCAAAGCTCAAGACCTCATCCGAATGGCGGTGGCACGAGCTGCGCTTCTTGAGCCACTTGAGATTCAGACTGTTTCAGTTGAGCCGCATGCTCTTATTGTCGGTGGCGGTGTTACAGGACTCAGGGCAGCAGTAGACATTGGTTCCCGTGGATTTAAGGTGACACTTGTCGAGAAGGAATCAGAGTTAGGCGGGCATCTTCGAAACCTCTCAACAATGTATCCAAACAACGAGAAAGCAGTTGATGTGATTGATAGAATGTTGATCGCTGCAAAAGCAGTGGAGGATATCGAGCTCCTTACAGACTCTGTAGTGGTCGATTTCGATGGACACATTGGCAATTTTGAGACCAAAATCAAGAACCTGAAGACGGGTAAAACGCTCAAACGGAAAGTTGGAACAGTGATTGTAGCAACCGGTTTTGAGCCCTTCGAACCTGATGGATACTACGAGTACGGGAACAATCCTAACATCATCACTCTCGCAGAGTATGAAAAAATGAAGAAAAGTGGATCTGTACTCCGTATCAGTGATGGAAGACCTCCAAAGAAAGTCATGTTCATTGGTTGTGTTGGTTCTCGAGAAGAAGGCAAGAAAGGTCATGAGCATTGTTCACGGTATTGTTGTACTGCCATGACAAAGGCTGCATCTGACATCAAGGATAAAGCAGACGAAGTAATGGTGCTCTATGATGACCTTCGAACATTCGGAAGAGGTCATGAGGAGATTCATCGTGAGGCTAGACACAAACATGTCATGTTCTCGAAATTTGGCCACACGAAGAAGCCAAAGGTCTGCCTTAAGGAAGACGAGATTGTTGTCAAATGGAAAGATGTACTCTCTGATACTTACTGTGAATTTAGACCCGACATGTTGATTCTGACAACTGCAATGGTTCCACCTGCAGGAACAGATGAGGTTGCTAAACTCTTCAGTCTGACTCGATCTGGTGATGGGTTCTTCAACGAGGAGCATATCAAACTCGCACCTCTTACTACGCACACAGCAGGTATCATGATTGCAGGTGTTGCTCAATCTGCAAAGGATGCGACTGACAGTGCTACCCAGGCGAGTGGGGCTGCAGCCAAAGCAACCTCGTTAATGGCTCGTAAGAACGTAGAGATTGAGTCCACTGTTTCATGGGTGGACGAGACATTGTGTTCATCCTGTCATACTTGTGTGACAGCATGTCCGTTTGGAGCAATTGAAATGGTCACCACTAAAGATCCGCCTGTTGCCTTTGTCACTGAGGCGAAGTGCCATGGTTGTGGAACATGTGCTGCTGCCTGCCCCAGTAATGCAATAACGATGCGACACTCTACTGATGCGCAAATCATGTCTATGGTGGAAGCATTTCTCATGCCTTCTGCCGTTAAGGGAGGTGGCGAGTAGATGAAAGAATCCGCAAATCATGACAAACTGGACGCAGCCGCAGCTGCATTTGGAGATGAACGACTCAGGTGGCTTATCGGGAAGGGCGATGTTCTTGTCCAACGAGGTGATCTCACTCCCGAGAGACTCAATGAATTGATGGAACAGACGGTCAGAGAGGAGATTGATAGGAATCATATTCTTCTAGAGATCAAGGATGGACCTGCTACTGTGACAGAGATTGCAAAGGCAACAAATATGGAGAAGGACTACATTCTCGATAACTTACTTGCTCTCATGAAATGGAATATGGTTGAGATTGTAGGTGACGAGAAACGGGAGTATATTTACGCCAGGAAGGAGATCTGATCTCTCCTTCCATGATTTTCTTTCCAAGAAGGTTTCTTTTTGTAAAATTGGACTTTATATCTATGAAAATTCTGAGCGAACACTCTATTTCCTAATTGAGAATGCAACTTTTCCGACCTTTTATGATTGTTTTCGAAAGCAATCAATACATTGTATTAATTGAATGCAACACATTTTTAATTAATAATGTTCTATATGGAACACCAACTTTACTGAATCGAAAGGTGGATAAAATGGCTATAACTAGACTCACTCCGTCGTCAAGCTTCATCCAAGAACTCACATCGATGCCCGGTGGTGAGCTCATTGAGAAATGTGTCGCGTGTGGAGTGTGTACTGCAGACTGCACCCTCGGCCCTGACTTACGATACAATGCGAGACAGATTATGCAGAAACTTTTGATTGGAGTAAGAGAACGGGTTCTTGAGAGTGAACAGCTTTGGTTCTGTGAGACCTGCGATCTGTGTGAGGACACCTGTCAGTATGGCGTGAAGCTTGCAGACGTGTTCAAGTTAGTAAGGAAACTTGCTATCAAGGAAGGCTTTGCTCCACTTGCATACCAACAAGCCGCCAGTACGGTTCTTACTGACGGGTAGTACTGAAGGATACAACTTCTGATTCCGATGAGTATATAGCTTGAATTATCCTCGGAAAGTACTCTAACGGATATTGCTTACGAAAATCATTCGAATATCATATGTAAGAGGAGCAGGTATCATAGAGTTTAAACCCGCAATTTACTAAGTTGCATTCGGGCGTTTAATGTGAGCAACGTATGTAAAGATGATGAACAACTGAGTTTCATCGATTGTATTCGCAAGCAATTGGCAATTACACAGGGTGGTGAAATTGCTAGACGTTATTTTGCTATGAACGCTTTCGATGGCCTCTTGCCAATTCTTGGTATCCTTGTCGGAGGTTTTGTTTCACTATATCACCAGACACCTCTGGTTATCTTTCAAACCTCTTCGTTGGCAATATTAGCTACAAGCATGGCAATGTTCATCTCAGGACTCACATCCTCTTACTTGACAGAAGGTGCAGAACAGAAACGAGACATGGAGGAACTTGAACAGGCAATGATTGCAGATTTGGGGAAGAGCATGATTTGGCAAGCCTCCCGGACCACAACCATTGTGGTATCAATAATAAACGGACTGTCGCCTTTCTTGACAGGATTGCTTACAGCTTCACCCTTAGTACTCGTTATCTTTGGTCTAGGGATCCAAACAGCTTTCTTAACAGCAATATTGATGGGTCTTGTTATCCTCTTTTTCCTAGGAGGATATCTTGGCCATGTATCTCGGACAAATATGGTGATCTATGGAATTAAGACCGCATCTGCTGGAGTGGCAATAGTACTTCTCACATTCTTCTTCTCAGTAATTGTGGGTGTTTAGAAGCAACAACTATTCATCCTCTCTCATTTTGACAATTTTCTTTTGTTCACTCTTGGGAATCACCAAGTCACGAATCTCTTCAGCTAAGGGCTCAATATCATCAGGATCATAGTTTGAAAACACAATGAAGGTGTATCCCAACTTAAAGAACTTGATATAGAGTGCAGTAAGTCCTGGTGCTCCACCAGCCATGGCAATTGCACTCGGTTGTTTTGAGGGATCTGCATCTAGTGGCATGAAGACCTTCTTTGAAAACTCTGAATTCATTAATTTCTCTTGCGTGATTGCTCTATCGAAGAGTAACCAGTCGTGTACTGTGGAATAACCTCCGCCAGCTGGGCTCCCTCGACTGCCAATAACAAAGTAGTTGTTTCTTCGTTTGCTTGGATGAACCGTGCCATCGGGCATATGTCTTGTATAACCTGTTGCCATATTTTCTGTTACAGAATCGACCTCGTAGTGATGCGAGTTCTTCATGCCAGCTGGGCGGTAGATATTCTCCATTACATAATCGTAATAATCTATCCCCGAAACTGCTTCTATGATAAGTCCCAGCACGACATATCCTGCATTGCTGTAGTTCCACTTCTCACCAGGTTCTGAGAGTAATGGATCTTCAATAAAGAGGGGAACAAAGTCCGATACTTTTCTGAGTCCACCTAGAGATTGATCAAACTTCTTGCCAAAATAATCGCTCATTCCAGAGGTGAATGATATCAAGTGTCTGATTTTCACCTTGGTTGCAATATCCTCTCTGAAATCCGGTAGATATTTTCCCACAAGGTCATCTAGCTCTATCTTCTCCTGTTGAACAAGTTGAAGGATAGCTGTCTTTGTAATGATTTTATTCAAAGAGCCAACATTAAACTTGGTGTCAATTTTGTTGGGTATGCCAAACCTTTTGTCTGCAATTCCATATGCTTTCTCGAATATGACCTTGTCATCCTTGATTACGAGGGTTGTACCTGAGAACTTGTCCTGCTTCACATAATCCTCAAGCATTTTTTGGAACTTCTTCACATCGAGTTCTGACATCAGCAATCCTCCAAATCTGAAATTATTTCGATTATATCGAAACATTTTGATTCCGTCGAACTTTTAAGGTCTCTTCCCCTAGCAAGAATAACATGCATTAGTTGAGGAAGACATAATGACACTACTTGAACTTCTGTCTGATCCTGTTAGGGCTAGAATCTACCTCGAAGTTCTATTAAACGAGGAAGTCACAGCAAAGCAGCTGATGGACAAAATAAAGATCAATCGAAGCACAATGTCACATCACCTTTCCAAGTTTGTTGATGAGAAGGTATTGAAATTCAGAGTACAAGAACAAGGTCGAGCCGTGAAGATCTACAGTAGAAATCCTGAATTCAAAGAAGAAATTATCCTTCGTGGGAGTGATGATGCCTCAATCAAAAATCGAGTAATTTTCCTCGAATCAACCGCTGTACATCTCAATGCAATCTCAAGTCTTCTTAGCGATAAAGCACACAAACTTAGAGAAGGAAAAACAAGCTCTGGGAGAGGTTCAAAGGTCTCCTTCACATTTAACTTCTTGACAAAAGCAGAAGCTGACATTTGGTACAAGGAGTATAATGAATTTCTAAAGCGGTTTCAGGAACTTCGGGCGTCAGCAAAGGACTCTTCTGATTCACTTGATTATATCGGATATGGTGGAATTACTCCAACTAGATGATTCATTTCTCAGGCTCTGGGAATACAGGAGTAATAGGTGTGACTTTGAAGTCTGTGTAGTTCAACATCGGACTCATTGCCTTCTGTATCACTTCTGGATCATCGACATCAACCACTGCAACTCCCCTATTGGATGCGACACAATTGTGAGCCGCAAAGACTGTCCTCAGCTCTTTAGGTTGCTTGAAGTTCTCAATTGCCTTTACTGCCTCTTTCCTATATCTAGGTTCGATTTCCCATTCAATCAGATATTTCACTTGATTTCACCTCCCCTAAATTGGCTTCAAACTAAGTATAGATTGTTTTTCAATTTATTATTTTACTAAAAATGCATAAGCTCGATTTACGTTTTGAAATCCACAAGTCTTTTCATTATGCTAGATTGAAAGATTGAGGCGTGAATAGAATGTCCGGTTTTAGTATCTCCGAGTATCATGACACCCCTGAGATTTATCGTAAGCTTAACCATTTGCTGACACTTCCAATTTATGACATCAACAAAGATGCAATGAGTAGATATCTCAAGTATTTCGAGGAAAAATGCGCTAAGTCTAAAGAGATGATCACTGAGGCTAAGAGGTTTATTCCAGGTGGAGTACAGCACAACCTGGCTTTCAATTATCCTTTTCCAATTGTTATTGACAAGGCTGATGGGGCTTATCTCTGGGACCTTGATGGAAATAGGTACATTGACTTCCTTCAGGCAGGTGGAGCCATAATCCTAGGAAACAACTATGTACCAGTCCGTGAAAAGGTCCTGGGTCTCATTAAGGAACAGGGACCGGTTACTGGTCTCTTTTCAGAATACGAATTGAAACTGGCACGTGAGATAAACAGACACATGCCCTCTGTTGAAATGTTCCGAATGCTAGGGAGTGGAACTGAATCTGCTATGGCAGCGATTCGGGTTGCAAGAATAGCAACTGGGAAGAAGAAGGTCATCAAGATGGGCGGTGCATACCATGGATGGAGTGACCAGATGATGTATGGGCTGCACATTCCTGGGACTGGTAGTTTCGAGGCACATGGTATTCCAGGTGGATGCAGAAAACATACCCATGAAGTCTTTCCAAATGACATAGATGCTCTTCATAAGAAACTGTCAAGGAACCGTCTACTTGGAGGAACTGCAGCCGTCATTGTTGAGCCAGTTGGACCTGAATCTGGAACCCGTCCAGTTGACAAGGATCACAACAAACAGATTCGTGAACTGTGTGATCAGTTTGATTCTCTGCTCATCTTTGATGAGGTTGTCACCTTTGGCAGGATAGGTCTCGCTGGAGCACAAGGGTATTTCAACATCACACCAGACCTTACAACATTTGGAAAGATTGTCGCTGGTGGTTACCCTGCAGCTGGTGGACTTGGTGGTCGTCGTGACCTTATGGAGTATGTTGCGGCAGGCATTGAAGGCGGAAAGAAGCGTGCCTACGTTGGTGGTACTTTGGCTGCCAATCCCTTGAGTTCAGCGGCAGGTTACTATACAATTCAGGAAATCGAACGGACGAATGCCAGCGAGATAGCTGGTCGAGCCGGAGATAAGTTGACCAAAGGTCTCGAGGAACTCATTAATGATATGAATCTACCCTTTGTAGCCTACAATCAAGGTGCTATCTGTCACCTCGAAACCTCTGGAACGATGTTTGTAAAAGTCGTGAAAAATCCTTTCAAGATTAAAGACATTCTAAAAGAAATCCAGACCAGACAGCATTTCATGGAGGAGATAGGAGCGGCTTATATGGCTGAAGGAATTATAACATTGGCAGGGTCTCGTATGTATACCAGTCTTGCTGATAATGATGAAATCATTGATGATGCACTTGTCCGATTTGAAAAAGTGTTCAAGAGTGTAGAACTACCTACTACCTGAGAATCCCTCTCAACAGAACATCAATCATTTGATCTTGAGTTCC
Source organism: Candidatus Thorarchaeota archaeon (assembly GCA_048882965.1). Taxonomy (GTDB): domain Archaea; phylum Asgardarchaeota; class Thorarchaeia; order Thorarchaeales; family Thorarchaeaceae; genus SMTZ1-45. The sequence goes on along the minus strand of JBHLRC010000085.1, from coordinate 3,153 downwards.
ATATCGCTCAATATTGCTTTCCCCAACAAACCAACTGAATGTCACATTCGCAAAGACAGTTCCAATTATGGTTCGGAGCAGAACTGGCATTGGAATTCTACGTATCTCAGTTTTTTTTGCATAGATCTGTCTGATGAATCTCGAGTCTGGTGGAAAGTTTACTTTCATTGCCCTTTCAACATGCTTCCCGTTCATCTCGACAAATTCAACAAAAAATAGATTGAGTAGTTTAGGGTGGTTTTGTACTTCCTCTTGAAGACAATCTACGGCATCGATGATTAACTCCTCTGCAGTATCTCCCTTGGCATTGTCTAGGACTTCAAGAATTCTAAACATGGGGTGTTTTTCGATGAAGACCGCTTCGAAAATCTGGTCTTTATTCTTGTAGTGGTTGTAGATTGATGCAGCCTTGATTCCTGCATGTTCCGCAATATCTCTCATTGAACTACCAGCAAAACCCTTCTCAACAAATAATTGGTATGCAGACTCGAGAATTTGTTTTTCTGTTGAATCTTCATTAGGCATAGTACAACAACCTAAATAGTGACTAACGAGTGTTAGTTAAATAGTTGCTGTGGTGATGTTATTGCAGAGTTTTGCACCCTCGGGTTTCTTGATACCGGGAGTTCATTGGATTGTTGAAGTAGTTTTATTCGTCTTCCTATTCCTTTTTCTGTGGGTCTGCATTTGTGTAAGATCAATCCGATACTTCTGGAAGTTTCCGATGCCTGCTTTCATGGGAAATGTAATTGCAGCTGGACCATATCGTTCCAGGGTGCAACCACCGTCTATGATTATTGAGGCATTAGATGTTCGACCTGGGATGGAGATTGTCGAGTTAGGATGTGGTTCGGGATTTTATACAATAGCGGTTGCTAAAGCTATTCAACCTGCAGGAATCGTCTTTGCTGTAGACATTCAACAAGAAATGCTTGACAAGCTCAGAGTTAGAATGGAGGATGCGGGTGTGAGTAACATAATACCAGTACTGGCGGATGCAGAGGGTCAGATACCTCTTGATGATGGAATTGCAGATGCTGTCTTCTCAGTTGCGGTTTTGCCTGAGATTCCAGATCCGCCAAAAGCATTACTCCAAGTTAAACGCCTATTGAAAGAAGATGGAGTCTTCGTAGACGCAGAGTTCTTGCTTGATCCTGATTTTCCACTGAGAAAGACAATGGTCAATTGGGCGAAGCAAGCGGGATTCGCATTAGAACGTCAGATTGGCAATCCGCTTAGGTATGTTTTAGTCTTCTCAAAGAGTGAATGATGCACTAACCAAGAAAAAGCACTGCCCACATCGAAAAAACATAACCCATAGTTCCACCAATTATGATAGGCAAAGCAATTGTGCGGTCCACTGTTTCTCCAATATATGATGCTAGTAATAGTGATATGACCAAACACAATACTGGTAGTGCAACAATTGCGATTATAATTTGCAGCAGACCTAGGCTAGTAATATCTCCAAAAATTCCAACTATGTAGAAATTAGTCATCAATGTTATCGATAGGTTGAAACTACCAACTTTCAGGGGATATTCCCAAATACCTCCTTTGAGGTTACCGTAAGCCCAAAATGATAGAATCCATAAGAATACTATAATCTCAGCCAATGGTGGTCTTCCTGATGACCAGAGGATGTCAAATGAAAGAGCTACAACTATCAGTACCATCTGAAATACTTCATCAAATCTTTGTTCCCGACTTCTCTCGGTCATTTCCTCGAACAACTCATCGGAGTAGGATGTTTCCTGCTACAATAAGATATCGAAGAACTCTATCCCCGGGATTTATTCTCCCTCCGATATCTGAAACATCCTCTTTGTATCTATGAATTCCAAAAGGTCAGTTAATGCAGTGAGAATCCGTTTTGCATCATCACCTATTTCGCCAGGTTGGAATGCGATATTGTTTGCTTCTATCCAAATCTGGTCACGTGCTTGATTCAGTGCCTGCTTATCTTTCTCATCAATCCTCCCATCCTCTAATGCTTGTTCGAGAACTTCACCGTATGCCCTTACATCGAGCACAATTCTTTCTATGATTTCTTCTTCCTTCCTTGTGATTACCTTGTCAGACAATGCTGTTTCTCTCAGTTGATTCCAGATATATTCCGTAACTGGATCAAAAGACCAGCAGCATGGCAGAGATAAAGGTACTATTGTCTGTGTATCAAGTAACTTGCTTGGAAATATTGGACAGCAGCGGTCAATGGTTTCTGCGCTGATTTCTTTCACTGCCTTGTGTCTGTAAATTGCTACTGCTGTGATGCTAGAGCCTAATAATCCATTGAGCGCTAGAATTAGTAAAGTCGTTTCTTGCCCCCACAATTGTATTAAAACTCCCCCTATTGGTACCGCAAAAATGCTTACAATCATTATCAGTGTTGGAATGAGGGAATACACTGCATTACGGTTCTCATCCGGAATCACATCCAAATAGAAGCGCGGTCGAAGGACATCAGCTACATAACGTGGTCCAAATGCTAAGGTGAAGGTCAGAATCACGAGAACAAACGATATCATTGCGAAAGATGATGGCGCTGGATTGAATATTATCATCATATACATACCGAGAAAGAACAGTACATCAGTTATGATGATTGCAACAGCTAGCCACTTCTGCAAATTTCCTATCCGCTTCGACAACATTCCCGCAGCTCCAGTACAAAACGCGCCTAGAATGAAGATGCTTGAACGAAGGATAGCTGTTCCTGCATCTGTTACTGCATAGGATGCATATAGTGGAAACAGTATTAGACCACTCCAAATTGCCCACCCAGCACCCGAAATCATTAGACCCAGAATCATAAACCGAAGAGTCTTGTTTCTACCGACTGTTGTCAACCCGCCTTTCAGATATCGGAAATACACCCTGATACCCAATCTGTTTCGTTTGAGATCTTTGTGGTCTTTCATAAATATCAGAATCATCAACGAAACGATGAAGAGAGAAACACCTTGAATAATAAATAATACTTGGCGATTGATGAATGCGAGAAAGAATCCCCCCAAGATGAAGGACATTGCAGTCAGGATTTCGCTAAACATGGTGAACTTACCATAGAACTGTGAGTATGTACGTCTGTCCTTATCCTCTGTTGCGTAAAGTTTGTAGTTATTGTCAAACCACGCAATGTAAGTCCCCGCT
>JBHLRC010000084.1:0-13971 GCA_048882965.1 Candidatus Thorarchaeota archaeon | reverse complement strand
CAGCAAAGACATCTCTCAGTAGCTCAACATGCTCGTCGAGATCTTTGAGTAACTTGTCTCTGGCATGCTGCTCGATATTAGGCTCGATTCCCCAAATCGTCAGATAATTACTGACGACTCCAATCTCAATGGCTCCTTCCTCGAAATCACGGAATATTGTGAGCTTTACAAGAAACTCTGATTCGTACATATTCAATATGTCGCGAACACTGATCATGATCAAGTCAAGGAATCCAACGAGGTCCTCAAGTTCGGGGGAGTCTTGGAGGTTGCCACGCATCGTTTCTGTCAGTGTTTGAATCTTTGACGAGGTGTGACGAAGATTTTCGAACATATGCATCAGTTTAGTGAACTCACGAATTGAGGTTTCAAGTGCTGGCACAAGTTTGTCATAGAGTGTGACTAGGAGGATTCCCTTAGCATTCTCTCGGATATTCTGGAAACTATCTAACTTACCTAGTGGACCGTCCAAATGCTCAATCTGCATGATGGTGTTAGTAACAGCCTGAATTGCTTTCACAGACTTCCTTTGGATGTTTGCCCACTTCTCGACGAATGTATCAAGCCCCTCTCTGAGGTCGTCAAGTGTATCTAGGTAGTGTGCCATATTATTCCGTCTGTTCCTTCCTTTTACGCCATATAAGACATTCTGCGGGGGCACAAAGGGTACAAAATGAGTGATATCAACCATTTCTCGCAATCTAGGAAGTTCAAAATAAATTAATACTGAGAAGTATTTTAGAAGTACAGGAGGTATACCTGATATGCATCTGGGAGGGCTAGATTCAAAGTTTACAATTATGGCTGTATTGATTGTTGTGATGGTGATAAGACCGACAGAAGCAATAGCTAATCCAGGTTTGAGTTGGGGAGTGGAAATTGGTAACAGGATTGACTATCACCTTGCAATACGCTACACAGAAGCTAGTAGGAACGATGATCTCAATTATTACATTGTTGTGGACAGCTTGCCTACAATTCCGAATAACATAACGGAGCCCCCGTACATTGGTTCGTCCTCAGCAAATGAATGGAACACATACTTCTCATTCTATTTCATGAATGGCACAGAGATAACTCCTCAAACGAGCGTACCGAATCTTCATTGGTCTGCATATCCTATAGGCAACTGGAGTCTTGTTGAGGAGCTCGCTATATCAGATATCAATACAACATACTGGGAAGTTCAAAATATCGATACTGAAACAGAGTGGGGATTAATAATTACTGCAGATGAAGTCTTGGCGATTCATACTGACACCGTGAGATATTCAAAAGAAGACGGTGCACTGACCTTCCTTGAAATGAGGTGGCAATACGATCCAGGAAGATTCCGAATTCTGAGATACACTCGCGTTGGTGAAGGCTTTCCCGTGTTACTAGTTGCTGGAGTTGGTGTTGTATCGTTTGGTCTACTTGTCATAGCACTCGTGATCCTAAAGAAAAGGTCTCAGATCAGCTTAAGCAGATCTGAACGCGTGATGATACCTTGAATTCGGCCTTGGTTTTGTACAAGTACAGCTTGGTAGTTCTCGAAAAGAGGAATGATGACATCAATTGAAGTGTTCCCATCGACCATAAGGACACTGCTAGGACGCATGACAGCTTGCACTGAAATCCCACGGAGATCATGTTGCAGGTTTTGAATGATGTCCCACTCAGTGATGATTCCAACGATTTGCGTACCACGCATCACTGGGAGCTGCGAGTAATTGTGTTCCTGCATCAGGGATACTGCAGTTGATACAACATCACGAGCATCCACCGTTGTGGGATTAGTTGACATAATCTCAGAACAGACTCGTCCAGAATCTGCTGTCAGAACATCAACTATCTTCTTGACAATGGACAGTTTGGGATCAAGTGAGCCACGTTCAAGTCGTGCGATGTAAGACTGCGAAACCCCAATCTTCGATGCCAACTCTGATTGAGTAAGACCTCTCCGTTGTCTGAGTTTCAAAATATCGTCGGTGGTTAGAATCATACTCATGATATTACTGTCGGTAATATGAACATTACGATATTGATTACCATATTGCATATTTTTGTCACCCAACGGAATTCTTTTATACACTTACCACTGCGCCGGGTGGAAAAGACGAGTTGATTTACAATGAATTTGAAAGTCACACGCGGAGCCGGACCTTCTGTTGACAAGCTCCCAGTTGAGATTGTTGAGAGGAAGGGGAAAGGGCATCCCGATACACTCTGCGACAAAGCCGCAGAAGAACTATCAGTTCGCCTCAGCGAATATTACATGGAGGTTTTTGATCAAGTTCAACATCACAATGTGGACAAAGTCCTTCTTGTGGGAGGGCAGTCTAATGCCAAGTTTGGCGGTGGTGATGTCATTGAACCAATTTACATTTTGATGAGCGGAAGAGCTGTCGATGTTGTTGACAAGGACTATGAGCGAATAGTACCAGTGGGTAAGTTCGCGGTCGAACACACAAGAGAGTGGTTGAGTAAGGACCTACCGCATCTTGATGTGAACTCAGACGTCATCATTGATTACAAGATTCGAGCAGGAAGTACAGATCTAGTAGGTAACTTCGATCTTGAGAGGGGAATCCCCAGAGCAAATGATACCAGCTTCGGAGTTGGCTATGCTCCGCTTTCTCCAACAGAGCTGATTACACTTGAGTCAGAACAACTCTTGAACAGCGAAAAGGTGAAGAAACAATGGCCTCAGATTGGGGAAGACATCAAAATCATGGGAACCCGAATTGATGACAAAATACACGTTCAGGTTGCCGCTGCTATCATCTCAACTGAAACAAAGGACAAGGATGAATATGCCAGTGTAATGGATGGTATTTCCGATTTAATAAAAGACCTCGCAGTCAAAATCACTGATTTAGAGACAGAAGTAAGCGTCAATACTGCAGACAGTCCGAAGGATGATCTGTTTTACCTGACTGTCACAGGAACCTCTGCGGAGCATGGTGATGATGGCCAAGTGGGTAGAGGTAACCGTGCGAACGGTCTGATTACGCCATATAGACCGATGACATTGGAAGCCGCAGGCGGTAAGAATCCTGTCAGCCATGTAGGGAAGACTTACAATGTTGCGGCCAGGGAGATTGTAGAGAGAGTGTACAAAGAGCATCCGGACTTATCCCAAGTCTACTGTTATCTTGTCAGTCAGATTGGTGCGCCTATCACTGAGCCAAAAGTAGTCAATGTCGAACTCTACGGAGACTGTGACATCGAGAAGGTGAAGGCATCGGCTGAGTCAATCACAGAAGAAGTCATTGCCAAGCTACCCAGAGTTTGGGAAGGTTTTGTCAAGAGACAGTATCAGCTCTGGTAAACTACCATAGAAATATAATCTAGTAGGGCAGACTTCCTGCCCTACGATGTTCTTTCTTTTATTTTCCATCAAGTCCAAGAGACTTCATGTATGCATCAGAGTTCATTTCTCTCCCAAGGAAACTCTTTACCATGTCATCTGGGTCCAGACTTCCACCGGGAGCCAAGATCTTTTGGCGGTATTCAGTACCAATCTCAGGGTTCATGAAGCCATGTTCTTCAAACTTTGTAAAGATGTCTTCAGCATAGACCCGAGACCAAGTATAGCTGTAGTATCCAGCAGCATATAACTGACTCATGAGGTGACCAAAGCCGGCTTCAAAACGTGTGTCTTCGGGTAGGTCATACTTGGTCACATCATTGAACACCTTCTTGAACACAGCGTTGGGATCCTCGACTCTATCAGTGTGGTAGACCATGTCTATCAGAGAATATGCAACCTGTCTGAGTTCAAAGGTGCCTTTATTCACCAACTTGGCATCAATCATTCGTTTTAACATATCAGTGGGTAATTTTTCTGAAGGATTCTTATAATGACCTGAAAGTTCTGATAAGACATCCTCCTTCCAAGCCCAATTCTCAAACATCGTGGAGGGAGTTTCAACAAAGTCACGGAGAAGACCACTTAGACCGAACCGTGCATAACTAGCTTGATTACTAATGGCATGCATCAAGTGTCCAAATTCATGGAAGAAAGTTTCAACCTCTGAATGATTGAGTAACGATGGTTTATCCTTTGTTGGTTTCTCATAGTTGGAAACCATTGAACAGATGGGTAACATAACCTTACCATCTTTGATACGACGGTCCAAGAAAGTGAAGACCGCATAATGTTTGAACTTTCCATCACGTGGATAGAGGTCAAGATAGAAGACACCTAAAATTCGCCCATTGGTCTTGTCTATCACCTTGTACTGCTCCACGTCCTTGTGCCAAATGTTAGGATTGTCTGGTTTCTCGAATTTAAGATTGAGAACAGTTTGATAAACATCAAGTACTCCTTTGATCACTGAAGCCATCGGGAAATATTCCTTTACCTTGTTCTGGTCAACTGAATGTTTTTCTCTCATGAGCATCTCATGATAATAGAATAGGTCCCAAATCTCCATCTTTGTTTCATCGAGGGGAATATTCTGTTCTTTTGACTTCATCTCTCGAAGAACCAGGTCTTCCTTATCACTCAAGGGAGTCAACTTTGTCTTCAAATCTTCCATTAACTCGATTACCCTTTCCGGAGTCTTTGCCATCTTTAGACTGATAGCGTATTCAGCATAATTAGAGAATCCTAATAGCTTAGCTTGACGTTCTCTCAAAGCCAATGCATCAGAAAGCCGCTCTGTATTCTCCGTACCACCTCTCTGTAAGAAAACAATCTGCATCTTCTTTCGAGTTTCAGGATTTGTAGCATAAGTTCTGATAGGTATAAAAACAGGATAATCAAGAGGACAGAGGTATTTATCCCCGTCCTTCTCTAGATTCTCATAGACAGGGGGAGGAACTCCATCAAGTTCTTCCTTTGTAAATGGCACTGTCGTTGTGATCTCATTGAGAGTCCGCTGGAAATCAGACTCCAGAACTGTGATGTTATTAGCAATCTCGAGAAACTCCTTTCTCTTATCATCATCCAGTGCGGCACCTCGGTGCCGAAAGGTTTTGAGTGTCTTGTCAAGAAGTGTCTTATCTTCTGGATCTAGCGAGCCCATTTCAGGCTCTAGTTGGACAATAACATCATAGAGGTCTTTCCTGCCCCAGACCTCATTACCAAACTTCCGCAGCTCCTTCTCTATCTCGTCTGCCATGTCCCTTTGCTCTTTGTCTGGAGAGATATCTTTGAGAAAGAGGATGTATCCAAGCTCATCATCCTGACCTAAAACTTCTTCAAAATCTTTAAGCGCCTGAAGAGTCACCTCACCCGGGGGAATCTTGGCTATCTCATCAAGCGTTTTCTTTGCGCTTTCTAAATAATCATCCGTAATGGACCGCATCTTTGAAGGCTCAATTTCCCAGTCCGGATTACGGATTATACCCTGCTCCGTCATGGTTCCCGAGCAGAGATTAATCATATTTAAGCTACACTTTGTAGGCTATTGGATGCCCAAAGGAAGGTCAGAACACATTGTGACATGTTTTTTAAGGACTCAAGTATAGTCCCTTGCAAGTCAACCCCACTAGTCATGCTTAGGGGTTGTAAACATTCAGGAGAATCAAAAGCATGGGTAAAGTAACTGACCCAATTGCCAAGAGGATTAGAAAGAAGGCTGCCAAGGATATCAAGGGAGGCTTCTTCGGCAAGATCACTCATTACATCCCCGGCTGGCACGGGTATCAAGAGAAGGAAGAACGTCGCGCCGCAGACAAGGTCCTTCGCGAGTTCGTTGCGGACCAGCTACGACTAGTCAAGCAAGACCTTGAGAAGTTGCAGATGATGGCAGTGGATTACAATCTCACCAAGACGTGGGAGACATTCGACAGGATGCTTGCACTCACTGACAAGATCGAATCAGCCATCAGGTACGCAGACTATGGATACGCTGCTTGGGGTTCGAAGGAGAAGATCAATGAGAGAGAGCTCGACCAAGCGTACGAGTTCGATGCAGTCATCATAGATGACATAGGTGCAGTAAATGATGTCGTGGAGGAATTCCAAGACGACATGAACCAAGGCAAGTTTGACGAAGCTTGGAACTACACCTATCGCATGTGGACTATCATGCAGCGCCTTGAAGAGAAATGGAATCAACGCGAGGGCTACATGAAAGGCTATCAAGAGTAGTCTATTGAGCTATTCCGGGGCTACGGCTCCGGAATTTTACTTCTTTTTGATTTGGAGGGGATCTATTGCAGATAATGGCAACCGATGAGTTAGTGGGCATCATTCTTCTTCTCGTTACACTCTCTCTATTGGGAGTATCGATACTCATGGAACGGAGTTTGATATGGTATTTCAAACGGTGTGTCAAAAGAGGAAGCACAGAATATGGAGGAGAACAAATCAGACTCCTCTCTGAAGATCTGATGGAGATGTGGCAACGCGCATACATGCTCAGCATCAAGAAGCCTATAGCGCTTGGAATCTTTACCCAACTTCCATATTACATCGCAACAGTCGTCATCCTCATAGTAGTGTTTATACCAATGTCAGCGGCAAGTGGAATACCTTGGGTGCTTTTTCCAGTCTGGATTATTGTTCTAACAATAGTATCACTTGATAGAGCTTTTAATATTGCTGAAGAATTCAAGCAGATAAGGAAAGGCTGATTAGAATCTCCACTCGTTTGTTCCTCAATTCCAGGTTACTTACTCCTGAATTCTACTTCTTTTCTTTTGTATTTCTTTCCTAGACATGAGTATCGAACATGTTGAATTAGTCATTTGAGAAATAATTGAATGGAATTCATTGATAAGCTTCCTATCTTTGTCGATAATGCGTAGAAGCTTCATACCCAGATCTGTAACATGTCCTTTGGAAGGTGGGCATACTTCTTGAGATACTCACGCATCTTGAAACAAGCTGTTAGACTCATTGGAATTGTCATATTCATTTACATCCTGTTGGGTATTGATATCCAAAGCATGTTGAGCTTCGCTTTTCAAATACCACCTGTGTACTCGATTGTCCTAATCCTCTCAGTCTTTCCAATCATGATAATGAGAGGTGTGAGATGGAGAATAATAGCAGAAGGATTGGACTTGCGTCTGAGCACACATGAAGCCACCGAGGCACTGTGTATGGCTCAATTAGCCAATCTAGTTATTCCCGGAAGTCTGGGAGATTTGATAAGAGTCCCATACATGCAACATAGAGGAAACCAAGTTGACAAATCAATCATCAGTATTCTATTAGATGCAATAATTGGTTCAGTAATCCCATATACAGTGGCGATTTTGGCGCTGGCAATGCTTCTAGAAATTAATATTTCATTTGAAGCAGTCTTGGTAGTATCTATCTGGCTAGTCGGGGGATATGGTTTCTATCGCATTTTGAGGGCTACGCTTTGGTCCAAGTTCATGAAAGCTCGACTTGAAAGACTGATGATGGACGGAATCAGGGGAAGAACGTTCTTTACTTTACCATCGATGTTCAAAACGATAGGAAGCAGAAGGATCGCCATTACTCTGATTCTCTCTGCTATTCTGTTCTCACTCTCTGCTTCTCAAGCATATCTACTCGCAATCGCATTGAATATGACAATCGATTGGACTTATCTAGCAGTCAGTCTAGGACTAACGATAATGATGATGGCAATTCCTGTGACCATTCAGGGTCTAGGAATAAGAGAAGGTGTTTTACTCTTTATGCTTACAAGAGTGAACTTGGACCCTACACTTATCGTTTCGTTTTCACTAATGTTCATGTTGATAAATATAACACCAGCTTTGGCAGGTTTTATCATATGGACTAAGAATCCCTTTGTTGATATCACTGACCAAGAAATACTGGAAGCAGAAGTGGTTTGGCCGCCATTTGCCAACCTTGAGAGGGAATAATGGGCGAAATCTGTATTTTCCAAATCTGGTCATATCGGAAGTTCTAATTTCACTTGCGAGATACTCTTAATGGAATGCAAGGAACTTATCTAACAGCCACAATTGGCACCGAATTCTTCCTACTAGCTGGGTATCTATTCTACATGTTATTTCGTAGATATTCTAGTGATGAAGACAAGATCACATTGATGCGATGGGTCATCGGGATTTGGGGATTTTTCACATCATATCTGATAATTTCAGTTGCACTAGTTGCTACAAGGATGCCCACAACAGATCTTGTAATATCGTCGGCAATCCTAATTGTGGATGTAGTGGTACTTTACTTACTCTTTGATGATACAAAAAGAGTAGCAAACTCATTACTTGTCGAACAAGCTTGACTTAGCTTCATCCCAAGTCATTCCTTCATAAGGTTCAAACCAATCAGGGAACTTTGCAATGGTTTCCTTTGCATTCAAGACAGTCAGTGAGGGGTAATCAATTTGAACAAATTTAGCAACCTTCGCCCTATCTTCGTCACCAAGTAACTTATCTATCAAGATCTCCATTCTGATGTCAGTCATCGACTCCTTCGAATCATCCTTCTTTTTCAATAAATCCCATAAATCTTCAAGAAGCTGGAACGTAACACCCTCGTCATTGAAGGGATTGGAAACTTCTACCAGAGTGTTTTCCAGTTCTGTTTCGTTATAGAATAGAGTCCATTGGTTTATGATATCAAATAGTGTTCTCATCATTTTGAACAATGGGGATTAGTTTATACTGGATATAAACTTCATCAATTATTCGATTCCAAGGTCTCTTAGAGCTCGATGAACAAGATTCATACTGAGATACCTGTTACATCCAGAGCAAGAAAAAGTGTCAAGACCTTGCCAGTGAACACCCGCATTGAAATCAATGACACTTCCACAGGTAGGACACTTAATCAGGATACTACTTGAGTTTGAAAGCAAACGTTTTGTCACAGAATTAAAAGGAGGAGAGTCTGGTTCGATTGTTACATTCTTAGAGCCTACAACATGTCGATGCCCGATGATTCTCAATAGGTTTCACCTTCCTGTGATTCAGATGCTGCTGCTATAAGACTGGGTAATACCCTACATGTTGAAAGAAAGAGAAAGAAAAGGGGGAAATCCCCCTTTCCAAATTTCATAATCACTCTTCGAACTTCTTGGCAATCTTGCCCATCCCATAAATGAATAGGATTAGTAACAGGATAGCTGTCAGGTTTGAGTCATATAGTGTGTTCATATCTGAGAAGAAGGCGATAGATGCTGAGGTTCCAGTCGGTGTCCAAGCCAAGCCTGCATTAATGTAGTAAGTCACATTGAAGAGAATACCTAGCAGGAACACTAGGACCATAAGCATGTAGAATACCTTTGATAGATCCCCAAAGAAGCCGCCAATGGTGTCACCCAAGTACATCTTGAAGATTTTGAAGAGACCATAGCACATCAGTATGAAAGCAAAAGCAATCATAATGCCTCCACCCATATAGATGAATTGAGGCATGAAGTGATTGACACTGGTTGGTCCAATCATGTCATCTAGGTTGCCGCTTGCTTGGGCGGCTACAGCAAGCACCAGAAAGAGGCCTTTCAGGAAATGGAACACGTTCTTCATCAAGTCCCAGTTTCCTAGTCTTGGTTCAAGGAAGGGTGCGATGAAGAATAGCAAACCAGTCAACAAGACAAGTACTGCTGCTACAAGATTTGCATTTGAAAAAGACATCCATATAATTGAGTTGATTATCAAGGATAGACCTAGGCAAATCCAAGCGGTATTTTCCTTTTCTATGGCATAGTACATCGGAAACAGAAGTCCGATTACTAGAGTAAAGTAGTATACCCATGTCAGTCCAGGATTACCAAGTACCTCGTTAGAGAGATACGTATACGGCATGTAGATCAGGAAGAATATTGCTAATGCGATTGCTGATAGGTATTGGATTAGAGTCTTGATATCATAATTTTCACTCAAGATCATTTCACTCCTTTAGCCCGAAGGCTCACGCAGTATCAATAAGTTGGGACTTGGGAGTATAAATCGCTGTTGCTTTTGTGAAAGCAAATTCGACAGAAGCCGAACTACAGGCGCCAAATATGTCTGGTTTGAGTGGTTATTGTGCTCGATTTGCATAGTTCAAATTCCACAATAGATTGTTCAATGATTAGATTCATGTTTTCAGAAAACATACAGCTATGGTTTTGGGAAAAGAAGTAGAAGGATTACTTTCTACATGTGTATCGAGGAACACGAGTGGAGGTTTATACAGGTTAGTCTATACTAATGAGGAAGTAGTAGCATTTGATCAACAAAGAGCATGCTGCAACTTTTGGTTCCGGTTGGTGGATTTGGACTAATTGCAATTGTTCTCCGAGTCTCGCGATATCGGAGGGGGTAGAACCCACACATCGAGTCAGAGCAGAAGTTGTCCGGTCCGAAAAACTCTGTTCTGGCTCACCTTTTAGGCGAAGAATGTTAGTTGAAACTGATACACAACCCAGAGTCCAACAAAGAAGAACATCACTGACAACACAATACAGATAGCAGCAGATATACGCCCTTTGAACGCAAGGACTGCAACCCACGCAGAGAGCATTATCCTCGGAGATGCAATTCCTGAGATTCCTTCCATACTCATCGTCACCCACATGAAGAGAAGCCCGTAAAGTCCGAGTTCAGCATCGTCTTTGAAGAGTACTAAGGTCAATGCGAAAAATGGTATGGTGAACATATATCGCAAGAGCATGAGTAGAATTGGTTCAACACCAGGATTGTTCTGTGTGAAATATCCCTCGAAGAACCACATGAACTGATGATAGGGAGTAGTCAAGGCATCACCAAACCAGACATGAGAATCAAACACTACGAAGAAGTCACCAGTCAACGATTGGAAGTAGAGAAAGAGGGCAGCAATACTTACTATAGGAATTGCGAACCACAGAAGTCGAAAATCGAACGCTTTCGGAAACGATTGTTTTTCCTTGTACCTGTCAATCAGGTTAGAAAGGATGAGTACTCCGTAGATAATTATGAGGAGACCAGAGATGTACCGAGTAAGGATGGAGAGTGTCATGAAAACTGCACTTGGGAGATATCGCTTCTTCTTGAAGAAATACCATGAAGATATGGCGAAGAAAAGAAATGGTGCTTCTGAGTAAGCAAATGAGCTATATGCCACATAGGTCGGCAACATACCAAATACCAAGGAGAGTAGACAGGACTCCATGTAATCCATGTACAATCTGGCAACTTTGTAGAAAGCAACTATCGAGAGGAAATAGAAGACGTTTGATACAAGTACCCCAGCAAGATACAAGTTACCCACATATTGCCCAACCACAGAAACCATCCATGGGTAGACCGGCGCAAAGGCAAAAAGAAGGTCATTCTCAACGCCTGTCGGATAACCATTACGAGCTATCTCTAGAAAATGAGTTGAGTCCCAGCGGTTTGCTAAAGCTAGCAGTAAATCAGGAGTCCCACTCATATCTGCGGGATCATATGGATTATAGTGTATGAAAGGAGTCAGGTCCGCAAGGACCATCCAATTGAGAAAGCTAATCAGTAGTAGTTTGGCGATGAATAGAGCGAATAATACTCCTAGTAGTACAAATGGAATCCTTGATAGTACAAGTGGTTGAATGAATCTATACCATAATCGATCTAACAACGACGGTGCGTCAGTCACATCAGGTTGCTCTGTAACCTGTATGTTTTCTCCGTCATTATCGCTCAAGCTCGACTCCCTCAACTCTGCGAGTTAGGACCAGCGGAATACAACTACCTGTATATATCTGTCCATTTCAGTGCTGTGACAATAGTTTTCAAAAAAAGGGAACATTCTTGTCATTTCCAAGGGAGTGGGAAATAAATAGTGCTTTTCTTAGCTACTTTATGGTGACCGGGAGTGGACGAATGGCCCTTGAAGGAAATGCAGCGGTCCACCAACCCAGATGAAAATCTGGGTGCTCGTCTTGTGTCAGAGGTGAAGAGCATGACCGGTCTTGTCATGGAAGATGCTAGAAAGAGAATGGATAGGAATATACTTCTGAAACAGCAAGAGTGTATCGAAAAAGCTCTGAATGACATATGGAATGGAGTCGAAAGAGGGAACATCACGGTTGACTCTCTGCCATTGCTTAGAGCTGCATATACAGTGTCATGCCCTGAAATCGGTCGTAGCCTTCGTTCCCCAGAAATCAATCATGCGAAGATGATCAGAGACCTCAATCTATTGGTGACCACTTTCACATATGTCATCAAACCGAAGAGTTCAGAGGATTTGTCTTAATTTTCAGTAAGACTGAATACATGTCGAAAACATCACAAACTTGATTGAAATGAGAGCGGTCTTGTTAGGTACAGGTACATCGGTGCCAGATTTGTATAGGGTTCAATCAGGTATTCTCGTAGAGGATGGAAACAACAGGATTCTACTTGATATTGGATCAGGAGTCCTCCAGAGACTCACACAACTTGAGCTTGATTTGACAACCATTGATTCAGTATTTATCAGTCACTTCCACATCGATCACTGTGCGGATTTTTTGCCACTCGTTCAAACTTTGTGGTTATTGGGGTATGACAAGACACTGAACCTTTTTGCCCCACCTCCTGTCAAACAATGGTCAAGGGCAGTGTTTGACATTGCTTTTACATATCTTCGTGATAAGGTTGTAATTAGCACTACAGTTCTGAATGAGAATCATGTAATTCAACGGGACAATCTCACTGTGGTTGCAGGGCTTAATCTACATGGTAACTACGATACGCGTGCCTTCAAGGTCGAATGTGGTGGAAAAAGTCTAACCTTCTCATCAGACACGGCACCTTGTAAAGATATCATTGATTTGGCAAAAGGAACAGATGTACTGATTCATGAATGCAATTGGCTTGATGGTCCACATCCAGAAGGAGTGCACACGAGTCCTAGTGAACTAGCCAGGATTGCAGAGGAGATCAACCCATCAAAGGTCATACTGACTCATGTTGCACCTGAAGTCGTAGCAAAGAAGGACAAGGTAATAGAAATTGTAAGTAGACGAACAGATGCAGAGGTCATCGTTGGTGAGGACCTGATGACCGTTGACTTATGAGATCACGGATATTGAAAACCAGTTCGTCGAGGACCATACATGCGTTTTATGTTGGCCATGCCAAAGACACCACCTAGAATGAACATAGGGGACCATGATGCAAGCTCGGTGAACTCAGGCCAAATTGGAGGAGGCAGTCCCTGACTTAATGCAGTCCCATTTACAACAAGAATCACGAAGAAAGTCAACGAGTAGAGGAGGTTGACGACAGCTGCTTTTCTAGCAAAGGGAATCTCGTAGGTGTTGACCACGTGATGTGTATCGCGAACAAGAATAATAACGAAAAACAAGGTGAAAGCAATTAGAGCCGGATAGTGGTACAACCAGAAGAGGATATACCCAACCAGAACAAGACCAGTGTAAATAGCATATGTAGAAAGAGGATTAAACGGACGGGACCTTGGAACGATTGGTTCCTTCTGCTCTTGCTCAGGTTTCTCCTCCGACATCACATTTCACAATCCAGTATCGCTTTCATCTCATATAACTAAGAGCTTAGGAGCAAAGGAGAATAAATACTGGAAGTATGAACCCTAGCAACATCAACTATCATTGTCATCATTAGATACCAAAAGAAATCCTTGCTTGATAGAAGGAAAAATGGGTTTTCTTGTCAATAATCAATGCTAGAAACATACCATGTCAACGTTTAAAACATATGAGAACTCTATCCATCCTAGAACTCGATACAACTTTGCGAGTCGATGAATCATGGCCGACGCGATAGAGTGGACTAACGCCAGTCCTGATCACATAGTTTGGCGTTATCCAGATAATAGGATTAGATGGGGTTCGCAGCTAGTCGTCATGGAAAACCAAGCCGCTATCTTCTATAGGGATGGCAAGGCACTGGATACTTTCCTTGCGGGCCGTCACAAGTTGACCACGAGCAGTATGCCTGGTCTTGTTGGTTGGTTGCAGAAGAAGGTCAAGGGTGATGTCTTTGAAGCCACTTGTATCTTCATCTCCCGCTCACAATTTCAAGGCAAGTTTGGCGGAAGAGGTCAAACAAGTGACCTGGCACCCCTAATGTTTCACGGGAATTTTTGGTTCAGAGTCAAGG
>JBHLRC010000083.1:0-13973 GCA_048882965.1 Candidatus Thorarchaeota archaeon | reverse complement strand
AAATCCCGTTCTATTGGCTCTTCTGTCAGACTGCGCGCCTCCAGGTGACATCCCAAAGAGAATGGGTTTTGCGGCGGCACTGGCATCTCTTTGTGTCGGCCTAGGTCCTTTCATAGCAGGACAGATGGCTAGGTTTGCTTGGCAACTCTACTACCTGCTCATCCTGTGTATCATATTGGTAGGACTTGTTTCAATCATCATAGCCAAACGACCAACTATGATAATTCATGGCGAAACGGGAGTCCGTGCACTCATAAAGAATCTAATCGTTGAGTTTAGAAAAAGAGTAGTTCTGCTCATGTTGGTCACGACATTTCTGATTCCGCTGGTGTATCTAGGAACATTTGTTTGGACTTCTCGAGGAATGACCGGTTCTGTGAATGAAGGTCTTCTTGGATTTCTCCTACTCGGAGGCGGGATATTTGGGACAGTGGCTGGTCTTTTATTAGGTCAATTGATACAGAAACGAGGTTATGGCATAACAACAGCTATTGGTATCATCCCGCAGTTAGCAGGCATTTCGTTGTTTCTTCTAATTGGTGATATTACTCAGCCAAGTGCACTCCTATTAGACGGACTTGGCATAATCTTGGTGGGGTGGGCAGGCGGTATACTATTTCCATTGATGATTACCTACAGTCAAATCATTTCTCCGGAAAGAAGAGGTGTTCTAGCTGGCATTGTTACATTCGCTTTCTTCTTTGGCTATGCACTTATACCTTCGATATATGAACCATTATTTCATCAAGGCATGACATCGATTTATTTGGGGATACTTGGAGTAACCGTTCTGTTGTTGTTGTTTCTAATAATCCTTTACAGGAAAATCGAGGAATAGGACCACCACTATGAGAGCAATTGCTACTTCTCCTACTATGACCCCTTAGGATTGAATCTGAATTACAACTAAAGCAAGATTATGATTCAGAAATTCAAATTTTATATGGGGAAATCAATCTGGCATAACTTTTTGTCATACTTTTATCTTAATACTCTATTAGGATTTTAAGGATAAACTCGGAGTGAAAAGACTCGTGAATGACGAAACCGGAAGCTCGCTTTTCGAAAAGAGTGAAGGTGAAAAAGCCTTTGATGCAGGGAATGTCATCATGAGTTACTCAAGGGGAGTCTTACAAAACCAGCGAATGAATCTAGACGAAGCTATAAAACTCCTTGAGACGGCTTTAAAGTTGGCAGTTGAAGGTGACCTGTTCGATTATGTCATTAAGTCACAAGTTCAACTTGCATCTGTCCATCTAAAGAGATACCAAATTCATGGTGAGGAAAAGGACTACAAGGCTGCGTTCAACTATTCTGAGAACCTTGCTCAAATTGCAGAAGAGCAGAACCTCGGTCCTGCTATGGTTGAATCATTGCTTCTTCGAGCAATCCTTAAACTAACCGCGAAAGATTTGGTTGGAGCTAAACACGACTTGCTAAGGGCTAAAGCTTTAGCTCTCGAGAATAAACTTCCCAGTGTTGTGACGGTCATTAATAGAGAAATTCAAGAGGTCATGAGTCTAGAGAAACCTAGTCCTGAATGGAAGATGGAGCAATCTGAGGAATCCAATATTGAGGAAAAACTTGAAGAGATACCAGGTGTGTTCGCTAGACTCTTAGATATGGAGCTATCCCGAAAACCAATAGTAGTCCCTGTGAAGCTCTATCGACTCGTAATTATGAAACCAAAGGATGGTCTTCCTGTCTATATCTATGATTTCAATGATGAACTTCGAAGATCTGATTTTTTGGTATATGGATTACTGTCTGCAGTCACATCAGTTGGACTTGAGATTTTCCCAGATGCAGGAAATATCAGGTCTCTGGCTCACGAAGGAAAGACAATCATCATGGAGCATGAGGGGGAGTATATGGGTGCTTTAATCGCTGACAAAGAGAACTTCCGAGCAAGAATATCTTTGAGCAATTTCCTCAAAGGCTTTGTTGAGATCTGTCCACCTGAAAAGTGGCGAGGAGAGGTATTGAATCACAAAGACCGGCAAGAAGCTGACTTTTTACTGGCAAAGACTTTTCGTGACCTTGCTCTGACTGAAAGTGAATAAAATCAGCGATGTTCCATTTCTTGTTCAATTTGCGTTAGAACCAAATCAATCCTGTCTAGAAGCATCTCTTTCAATCTTAATCCTGCTGGCGTTTTCGGAGGTTCCAATTCAAATGCTCTAAGGTACATTTGTTTGGCTTTCGTCAATTCCTCATATAAAACAGAGAGAACAGTTGTACCTGTATATGGAATATCCTCTGAGAGGTCTCGCAACCACTCAAGCTGAGAAACGATTTGCTCTCTCATAGAGCTGGAAATACCAACTTCTTCAAGTGAAAGCAGCTCTTCGGGAGTTAGTGCGTGCTCAAGTGTTGTTACTCTTTTTCTCGCTTTTCTAGCAAATATTACAAAACCACCAATTCCAGCTAGAGCAATCATTAAACCTCCACTTATGTATAGAAACATTGGTGAAATTGGTGGAATCGACCAATTGACTCTAGGTACTTTGCCTTCGATTACCACCATAGTCAGTCCATATTGATCTTCGAATTCAGTAATAGTATAATCAATACTACCGCTGGTAGAATTGGTAAATACTACTTCCCACCGTTGCGTAGACGTATTGAATAACGCTTTCTCACCATTAATTCTAACCAGCGTATCCAAATTTTCAATATATGATGCATCTGATTCATAGCGAAGCAGGAAGTAAACTATAACACTACTTCGTATCGGAGCCTGCAATGTACCTGGAGCAACAACATCACTCCTCAATCCCGTTTCAATATCAATACCAATTACTCCAGCGAGTGAAACATAGACTCTGTCAAATAATGCATAAACATAATCATCACTATTTTGTGAAAGATGCATCACAGCGGTTGTCAGATCTTCAATTGAAGTCACTTGATATTGATATTCTCCAGGTTCATCATAGGACACTGTAATAAACCAAAATTCATTGGTTGAATCGTAGGTAGCTTCAGTCCCATTAATCCATAGAGTGCCATTGAGGTCCGTATATAGTGCTCCATCATATGAGTATCTTACTTCAAATCTTACCGCAACAGATGCCCCTAAGTCGCACCGTTCTTTATCCGTACCACTCCAGACGACCTCATGTGAATCCCAAACCACTGTGATTATGTCATTGGAAATGACAACGTCAATGCCATATATTCCCCCAGAAATGAAGTCCTCTCGCACGGTATACTCACGCATTCCAACATAGGATTGCGTATCTACAAGATCATTTAGCGGGAGATTGCCATTGAAGATTGCTCCATCAAAGGCATAGAATGCTGTTTTTTGAATAATTATCGTAGTTCCAATACTTACTCTATCGTTATCAACTGATAAGTCAATAATTAGACCATCCCAGATAACACTGGTCATATTATTTACTAGAATAGTTGAAACATCATATATGTCCCCATGTGCTGAAACAATTGTATAAGCTCTTTTGCCAACAGTGAAGTAACGGAAAATTGTATCATTGAGACCTAAGGTTCCACCGTATGCCTGATTATCATACACATATTTGGCTTCAACAATAATCGTTGCCAAATCGCCCACATTTATCCGTTCATCAGCGACCTCCATTTTTGTAATCGCAATGGCATCCCATATTACCGAGAGTTTGGGAGCTGGTGTTTCCAGAAGAATTACACCATATGCATCAACGCCTGTAATATTCCACCACCTGAGAACAACATCTGGACTTGAAGCGGTTAGTTCAACCCACCCTGTTTCATTTATCAGATATGGGATATCATTCACATACAGAAGTCCATCATCAACAACACTCGAATTTTCCAACCATACACAATGGAAATTGATAGAGATTAATGTCCCGATGTTTACACGGCCATCTCCATCACTTGTAAATGCGAGATCGACTTTGACAATTGGAGCGTCCGTCCAGAAGACCTCTATCATTATGGTGTCAAATTCGGTGATTTCAAAAACAGCATCTATAGCATTAACAACGAGATATTGCAGGTGCGTATCTCCAGGTCCATTCCATGTATCAGTGAAATTGTTAGGGAACAGAAGTGTGCCATTCCTCAGAGTTTCAACGGTCAAAATGCTGACTCTACTATTGTCATATTGACGTGTTGCAGTGACTGAGAAACTCACCATATCTCCGAAATATGCTATTGATGCATTAGCTTCAATTACAACATTCAACTTGTCCCAGATGATTAACTTTGGACTGACTTCCTCAACTATTACGGTTAATCCGTATATCAGATCCGTAATCTCTGAAACTTGAAAGACATAGCCCACAGGATTACTATATGAATAACTATGATACCAATATTGATTTCCAGGATCCCACGTCATTGCTGATCCATTCATGTAAACAAAACCGAAAATACCTTGAAAGACGATTGAGTCATATTCATACATTACCTCGACATAGACATTCTGGGTGTCATCAACATTGATACGACTATCATCCATGTCAATTGAGTACGAAATTATTCGTAACCTGTCCCAAATAACATAATCCTCATCATTTGAACCAATCACAGTTATTCCATAGGAGTCACTCGATACTGACATGACCGTGTAGTTCCATCGACCAACGTTCTGATGCACAATGACAGAATCGTTTAGAGTTAACACACCATCAAAAAGCCCTCCATCGTAATTATAGGTTGCACTCACTTGGATAGAAGCAGTGGTTCCAACATCTATACGTCTATCATCAACCGAGATTGTCACTGTAATCATATCCCAAATGATCACTTGGGATTGCGAGTTTTGATTCACTTCTTCTATTCCATGAACATTGCCTGAACAAGTAACTGTGTCAAAGATAATATCTGTGACAGACATCTCTGTTCGATTGTGTCGCCACACTCCTGCAGTAAGGTGTTGAAAGATGAAACCGTTAATGGTCACTGAACCATCATCTACCGGTGTGCCATCATATTCGTATTGCAGACTCACATCAACCCAGATATAGTCCCCCACATCATCACGTTCATCACTAGCTAGATAGGAAAGAACAGAAATCTGATCCCATATACACCAAGTTTCTGAGTTGGATAGAATGTAAGTGATTCCATGAGAATCATCACCCACTGCGTTAAGAACGGTGTAGCCTTTCTTGGTTACGTCTGTCGAAACAAAGGAGGTATCATTAAGAATTAGTGTTCCATCATAAATCGAATCATCATAGTCATACCATGCAGTCACGACAATACCCGAGGCATTCTGGTTCACATTGATTCTCTGATCTGTGGGGTTTGTTATTGAGATAATGAGAGCATCCCAAATGCAGAATGTTTCATCATCACTTGAAATTGCTGTTATGCCATGAATTCCTCCTGAAACACTCTGGATTCCATATGCAATCCTCATAGCAACTCCACTGACAAACTGTGTGTTATTCAGAGTTAGTGTCCCATCAAAAGGTGAGTTGTCATAGTCATATACTGCGGATACAATAATCCCAGAAGCATTAGCACTAATATCGATTCTCTGATCAAAGGGATCGCTTATTGAGACTGTCAGAGAATCCCAGATGCAATATGCTTCTGCGTTTTGGCTTATAGTGCTGATTCCAAATGAGTCATCTCCAGAAGCGGATAGCACTGTATATCCCCGCCTCTGCGCGAAATCATAACTGAAGACGGTGCTGTTCAACACGAGAGTGCCATCATATTTTGAGCTGTCAAAGTCGTAAGTGGCTGAAACAACGATACCTGATGCATTCTCATAGATGTTTATTCTATTATCATTTGGACCAGTAATAGTGATTGTCAGACTATCCCAGATAATATTCTGAGATTGACCATTCTGGTCGACTTGAGTAAGTCCATGTGTTCCACCTGTATAAGTGACTGAGTTATATAGAGCCTCTTGAACTGATGACATCGTCACAATAATACGCCATACTCCACTGCCTATGTGGCTTGCCACAATGGAATTGACTGTGACTGTCCCATCTAAAACTGGACTCGAATCAAAGGCATATGCGAGTGTTAAATCTAAATTCACATTATCATTGATATTTACTCTCGAATCATCAGGAGAGTATGATTCCACAATTATTCTATCCGTAATGTATGTGCTTTGGACTGGGCCTGAGAGAAGATCTTGGCCATCACTTTCTGTTCCCTCAATGACAGCTTTGATTGTAAATGTATCCTGACCTACTTCATCATCTGCATAGACTGTCAGACTGAACTGCCCAGAAACCAGTGTCAGGTCACTCCAAGGTCCTACATTAGTTCCATATTCAGAACTCAATACCCATACATCCGTTTCATTTGATAGAGGATTGTCATTTCCAGAACCTAGATACACCAACGTGCCAGTAACAGAGATACTTCCATCGAGGTCTCCTCTATCATCCGTACCGAGTCCATCAGAAATGGTGAGATTAGTCATTTCTAGACGTGTTTCAATATCCCAATCCACCTCGTAGAAATCTTCGTCTGTGTCAATACCATCGGTGACGAATTGTCTCATGTCAATATCTGAAAGGTCCAGATGATCCCACTGAACCTTGATGATCCACTTTATTTCGAGCTGAGTACCAACTCCAACAGCTGAAGACCAAGCAGCCAGAATAATTGACTCTGACCCTTGTTGTATGGAGAAGGTATCAGTAATCACCGTGTATCTAATGGTCCAAACAGATTGACTTCGGAAATTGTCGTATAGGGAGACCTCTACGTACTCGATTTTATCATATCCATTTCCATCACTGACATTCGTTGTGAGAACATAGAATCTGTACATTGCATACATATTGTCAGAGTCATCAGGATTACCCAGCATAACAGAAAAGTCTGTATCATTCGTTGGAACTTGATTAGGTGCCTCAGACCATGTGACCTTTTGAGTAGTGGTAAAGAAGGCTGTTATGCCATATTGAGTTTCGTAATTGACGAAGGTGGCATTATAATAATAAACTACATCAGAATTAGTGTCCTTGAAGAGGGTCTTATTGGAATCGGTGAGTGCATACCAAGATGTTTTGTTGCGAGATATCACTACTTCATATGTCGTGCAAAATGTGAAGTCGTAGTCATATCGGATTGTCAATGTGAAGTTTGCTTGATGTCCGTTGTATAAGGACCCGCCATCTACTGTGATATCAATTCTAAGTTGGTCCCAAATGCAGTAAGTAGCATCAGGAGTAGATATTGCGGTGATACCATAAGAATCATCACCGTCAGCTGTCAAGACCTTATATCCACGCTTCCCCACTGTTGCGTACAAGAACTGAGTATCATTCAAGGTTAATGTCCCATCATAGGGTGTTCCATCAAAATCATAGGTTGCACTGACCACAATTCCCGAGGCATTTTCGCCTATGTTTATTCTTTGATCAAGCGGGTCTGTAATGGTGATACTGAGTGAATCCCAGATACAATAGGTTTCTGCATTTTGTCTTATAGCTGTAATGTCAAAGGTGTCATCTCCTAAGGCAGATAGCACTTTATATCCCTGCTTCTGTGTGGCACTATAAATGAAGACGCTGTTGTTCAAAACGAGTGTCCCGTCATAGATTGTGTTGTCAAAGTCATAAGTGGCACTTACAACAATCCCAGAGGCATTAGCATTCACATCAATCCGTTGGTCTGATGGATCGCCTATCAGAATAGTGAGACTATCCCAGATACAATATACCTCATCATTGATTTCGATTACAGTAATACCATATGTATCGTCTCCAATTGCCGAGCTTACACTGTACCATTGTTTTTGAGCTGTATCATAAGTGAAAACAGTGTCATTCAGGACCAGTGTACCATCATATGTTGCACTGTCATAGAGATACGTTGCTCCAGGATTGATAGATGCAATTTCTCCAATGTTTATTCTATCATCCGTGACTATAATCGAGATGGATAGGGCATCCCATATGATTGATGGTCCAGAAGGTGTGTTGACTGCACTTATCCCATATTGAGTGTCAGTGATAGCATTCACTCTAAATGTCAGACGATCCACGAGGCTGGATGTTCTTAGTTGAGTCCATACAAGATCACCAGAATCCCATGACATTGCGGATCCATTTAGGAAGACTGTGCCCATAGAACCAGTAAAGAGGACACTATCATATTCCCGTATAATAAGCGCTGTGACTTCCTGAATAGAGCCTAAATCACACCTTGCATCACTTACTGTATAACTAAGTACTCGCAATCTGTCCCATATTATAACTTTGACAGAGTTAATACTGATTACTGTGATTCCATAGGTATCTCCACTTGCTGACTCAATAGTGTATGCTCTAGCACCCACTGATGCTTGTTGGAAGACTGTATCATTAAGGGTGAGAGTGCCATCATATGATGTGCTATCGAAGGAATAAACAGCTGTAGCTGATAGTGACACAGTGTCGCCTGTATTGATTCTGGAATCGACAGCAGTAATTGTCACGATTAATGAATCCCAAATGCAACTAACCTCCATGTTCTGTCTAATGACTGATATTCCGTGGGAATCACCAGACGCAGATGTAACTGTATACCCTCGAATGCCTGATGTTCCCAGTTGAAAAACGGTGTCATTCAATTGAAGTATTCCATCATATATCGAACTATCATAATCATAAATAGCAGTAGGTACAACTGATGCGACTGTACCTACATCAATCCTGTTGTCTAGAACTGTAATTGTGATTTTTAACGAGTCCCAAATAATCTCCAATATCTGTGAGTTCTGGTTTACCGAAGTAATACCATAGACATTCGCTGAAGCTACCACCAAATTGTAGGTGACAAGTTGAGCAGCGTTCTTCGACTCACCAAAATTCCATACACCATTTGAACCAGAATATACCGTGCTAAGACCATTTACTGAGATAGAACCATCACTGACAAATGAGTTATCAAAATCGAAGATCAAAGTCACCTGACAGGATGATGAAGTGTCAATTTCTATCCGAGAATCATCAGCCGAATATGACACTACAAGTACCTGATCCCAAATGATACTGGTGTTAGATGTGGTCACCACCCATTGTGTAAGACCATATGATGAGTCAGAGGCTGATGCAATCCTATATCCGATACTTCGGACACTCACAGAAGTTTCTTGATAACGCCATCGTGTAGTTACACCATCCCATTCCAAGGTCTTCGAACCATTGAGCAATGCAGAGAGTCCTTTTGTATTATCAATCTCCACACCATCATACTGGTACCGAGCTCTCCACCAAGTTTCACCAGCTGAATTGACATCAATTCGACCATCCACAACACCTGATTGATAGAATTCAATTCTGTCCCAAATGACATCTTGATAATTTGAATTCACGTTCAGAAGTGTGATTCCATATGTACTCTCTAGAGCATTGGAGCTGTTCACAAAATACCGCCACAAGCCTATCTCTGATTTCGAAGGAAGATATTCAAAGTGGTCAGTGTTCCAGGTCATTCCTGTGTTGTCCATCCATAACACATCAGCTGAACCAAGTGGATGGTTATCATACTCAAGCATAGCTGTCACTGTTAGAGTCGTTGATGAACCATAATCGATACGATCATCCAACGCAGAGGTGGTTAAAATCAGAATTCGATCCCAGACGACATCGATCCAAGAGGTTGAAGGATTCATAGAAGTGATTCCATAAGTCACCTCACTGGCGGAGCTAGAATTGACATAATATCTCCAACGACCGACTGTTGACTGCAATGTCTGGTACTCAAAATGATCTGTGTTCCAGACTAGTTGAGTGTCATCAAGATAGAGAGTGTCGCTTCCTCCAAGTGCATGACCATCATATTCGAGTTGTGCTGTGACAGATATTGTGACAGTAGTTCCAAGGTCAACCCGATTATCATTTGCTATAGTTGTAGAGATTTGAATACGGTCCCATATCTGCTCTGCACTATTTCCTGCTAGGTTAATGTAGGAAATACCATACGTGTCCTCGAGAGCATTTGTGCTATTCACAAAGAAGTTCCATTTTCCTACCTGCGCAAACTGTGGTTGTAACTGGAAGTATGAACCAACCCATGTCATCTGCGTGTCGTACATATAGAGTGTGTCATCTACTCCAAGTGGATGCGCATCGAATTCGAGATGTGCGGTAACCCGAATGTCAGCTTGAGAATCATAATTTATTCTATCATCTTGAGTAGATGTTGTAAGAATAAGAATCCTATCCCAAATCTGATCGACAAAATTGCCATCAAGGTTTACCACGGAGATTCCATAAGTTGATTCCAAGGCATTGGATTGGTTGACAAAATATCGCCATGAACCGACCTCAGTCATGATGGGTTGATATCGGAAATAGCTTGAAACCCATGTCATTAAACTATCATCCATATACAGGACATCACCTGATTCAAGTGGGTGATTATCATATTCAAGTAGAGCAGTGACCCGCATATCTGCTGAGGACCCATAGTCTATTCTATCATCTTGAGTCGTGGTGGTAATAATCCTAATCCTGTCCCAAATTACACTTGCAGCTTGGTTGTTTGGATTGACCAATGTGATACCATAGGTTGATTCAAGGGCACCCGAGGAATTGACAAAATATGTGAATAGTCCTACTATTGAGTAAGCGCTCGTGACAATCTCAAAGTGGTCTGAGTTCCATACCAGCTGTGTATCATTGGCATAGAGGATATCTCCATTCTCAAGAAGGTGACCATCATATTCAAGCTCAGCTGTTATGGAGATGGTAGTGGATGTCCCATAGTTGATATGATTGTCTATTGCAGATGTTGTCAGGATCCTTATTCTATCCCAGATTACATTGGTCTGCATCCCATTCAAGAATAACTCAGTAATTCCATATGTATTCATAGTGCTGGAATTCACAAAATACAACCAGGATCCAACACTTGACTTTGATACATCAAGTTCGAACCATGAGTTTCCTGCATTCCAAGACATTGCTTGGTTAGCGAGAATAACGGTATCGTCAGAGCTCAAGTATGTGCTATCATATTCAAGTAAAAGAGTGACATGTATCTGTACAATGTCATCAATATTGACTCTACTATCATCGGCTATTGTCGTCTGTACTGAAATCCTGTCCCAGATGTTGTCCTGGAAATTATTGTTCTGATTGACAACCGTTATTCCATAGGTTGACTCAATCGCATTTGACATGTTAACATAGTATCTCCAAGAACCAACTGATACCTTAGACCTCACTAGCTCGAATCGTACATCAACACTGTCCCATATCATCTGGACGCCATCCATGAAGAGTGTGTCCAGTTGTCCGAGTGGATGGCCATCATACTCCAGCTGAGCTGTAACATATAGCTCTACATTTGCATTGATATTGACTCTGTTGTCATTTGTCGTGGTTGATGTGATTAAGATACGGTCCCAGATTATTGATGCGTCTGATGCAGTTTGAATCCATGCAGTCAAGCCATACAAAGTTTCTGAGGCTGACAGAATACTATACAATTGCAGTTCGACCGCTGCTCTGACCTCAGAGTACACCCAATGTGTTCCATTCCAAACAAGCGATTTTGAACCTGTAAGGAGTGCTGTAAGATCGGAAGTAATAGCTAAATCATCATAATCATAACGTGCAGTCCAGTATGTTTTTCCTGTGGCTCCAACATCAATTCGACTGTCATCAACTCCAGATATGTAGAACTCGATTCTATCTGTAATGAACGTGTCAGTTGGTGGAGTGGCATAAAACAGGTCAGTTCCAGAGGGACCAGCTCCCTGTGCTACTATCTTGAATGTATACGTATTAAGTCGCACTAATGATGAAGAACCGATACTGGTTATTGTGAGGACTCCAAGACCATTCACTTCTCCTGACCAAGAACCAGATAGATCATGTATTATCCAAAAATCTGTTTCATTTGCCAGTGGGTAAAGAGCTGAACCGTAATAGGCTAATTCCCCTGAAGCTACTAAGTCGTTCGTGTCGATATCTCCACGACTATCACTCAGACTTGGTATTATTGAGTAATCTAGGCGTGTTTCGATGTCCCAATCTGACTCATACCAATCTGTGGCGGTGGTATAGGTGTTGCTAACAAATTGCTTGGTATCTACACTTGTTACATCAGGATGACTCCATGAGATTTTGATGTACCATGTGATGTTCATCCATGTATCTCCTTCTTCAATGTAGCATGGACCAAGGGATATGTAAGACGAACCATTCTTGACAGAGAACGATGAATTGCTTCTGAAATATGTCACAGTCCAATAGTTTGTGCCTCTATCGTCGCTGTAGAGAAGAAGAGAAACCAACCGTATATCTTGAAATCCATTAGAGTCTGAAACGTTTGATGTAATGATATAGTATCTAAACCGTGCGTACATGTTGTTTGTGTCATCAGGATTAAGAAGATTAGGTGGTCCCTCATTGACGGGGTTTATCGGAATATAGTCTGTCCAATTTACAGTTTCTGTATTAGTAGTGAATAGGAGAATGCCATACAAGGTTTCTGACAGAACTGCTGATGCATTATAGTGATAGGATAAATCGGAATTTGTATCGTTGAATAGTGACCTATTCAAAAATGTGAATGCGACCCAATCAGTTCCATTTCTGGCAATCATCAACTCATATGTTGTACACAAGGCATTGTCATAGTCGAATCTAACACCTAGTGTAAAATTCACTTGTTGGTCGTTCAGTGTATACTCAACTTCCGCCTGAATGTCTATAACTAATCGATCCCAAACAACATATTGGATATTCGAATCTAGGTTCACTACTGTAATTCCATAATCTGCCTCGAATGCATTAGATGAATTCACAAAGTAACTCCAAAGACCAACTGAGGACTGAGAAGAACTGTGTACAAAGCAGTTGTTGGGTACACTCCAGACCATGGCAACTCCTTCCATGTATAGTGTGTCCCCCAATGCTAGGTAGTGATCACCGTTCCCTGTGTACTCTAGTTTTGCCGTTACATTTAGTTCAATAATATCACCAACATTCACTCGTGAGTCATTGACTTGAATTGAGAGAATGAGAATCCTGTCCCAGATGACATCAACACTCATCGAATTCAAATCAAGTGTACTTATTCCAAAACTGGCTTCAAGAGTTGAATTCACAAAGAAGTTCCATTTTCCGGCTGATGCAAATGCGACATCAAGTACAAACTGACTATTTCCCTCATCCCACGTCATTGTTGTGTCATTAACAACAACAGTATCTCCACTACCAAGGAATGTGTGATCAAACTCCAACCATAGTGTCACTCTTATTTGAGCTGTGGCACCAACATCGAGATGACTAATATCAACACTAGTCGATTGAACAGTAACCTTATCCCAGATGATACTGGTGTTTGTTGCAAGCTGGCTAAACATACTAAGACCATAAAGTGATTCAGTAGCGCTTGTCAGACCATACCCCATCGACAGAACTGCAGAGAGTGATTCACTATATTCCCACCATAGAGATGTACCATCCCAAGAAAGTGTTTTACTACCATTGAGTACTGCAGTAAGCCCCGATGTAATCTCAGCTTTATCATAGGCATACCTAGCTTTCCACCATGTTGTGCCAACCGTATTGATATTGATTCTCTCATCCTCAACGCCAGACAAGTAGAATTCAATCTCATCCCATATTATTGACACATTATTAGCTGTTTGAATCCATGATGAGAGGCCATACTGTGATTCTGAAGCGGAGTCAATACCGAATCCCACCAATTGCACCGAACTTTTTGTTTCAGAGAACTCCCAGCGTAAGCCAATAGAATTCCAAACTAGAGATTTCGATCCATTCAATAAAGCCGTTAGAGTTGCTCCTGTGATTTCAAGGTGATCATACTCATATCTGGCATTCCAGTAGACCAGTCCAGTGTCATCTATATTGATGTGACTATCTGTCACTCCACTCAGATAGAACTCAATCCTGTCCCAGATTTGCATCACACTATTTCCATCAAGATACACTGTTGAAATCCCAAAGGTCGACTCATAGGCATCAGAAGAATTCACATAGAAAACCCAGCTACCAACCCTCGAGAATTGAGGTTGT
>JBHLRC010000082.1:0-13975 GCA_048882965.1 Candidatus Thorarchaeota archaeon | reverse complement strand
TTTTCAACTTTCGCTCGCGCTACATAGTTTACTATCGGTTTGGCTGAGTATTTAGGCTTCGCAGATTGTACCTGCGACCTTCACGCGAGAAGACCAACCCGCGCTACTCTGGAACCTTGGACATGCCTGCACTTTACGCCTACGGGGGTGTCACCCTCTCTGCCGCGTCGTTCCAGACAACCTCGGCTTCATTTGCATAGGCACTTGTCCAGGTCCTAACACCACATCTCCCTGTACTCCTCGCACAGGGATTCAGTTTGGCCTATTCCCCTTTCGCTCGCTGTTACTCAGGGAATCACATTTGTTTTCTCTTCCTGCTCGTACTAAGATGCTTCAGTTCCGAGCGTTCCCAATCGAGATTTGACCCTCGACCAGTATGGGGTATTAACCCATACTCGGAAGTCCTATTCGGGAACCCTGGGATCAAAGACTTCATGCGTCTACCCCAGGCATTTCGCTGCTTGTCACGCCCTTCTTCGGCTAGCCAACCAAGTCATCCACCACTGGCCGTTTAGCGAATCGCAAATCTACTCATGTGTTGACACAGTATTACCTGTTGTCCACTCAATGTGAACATGATTATCTCTAATCATGCCAAGGAGTTATTGTAGTAACTTTTCCCTACAATTCTTTTGAATCAGTGTATCTCCATCCTCTGCAGTCCACGCGTCTGACTCTCCATGACACACTTCACCGAGTCTTCCACGTTGACGGTCCTCCACCGGGAATGGTACCTATCTCATGACCTGGTCCCGATGGACCTTTGTTCAGTGTTCATGAACTCTGAACTCCGGACCTAACTTAGCGCATCACCATTTCAGTGAGCGCTCCGCCAGCCTAAAGGGCTGGCGATTTAAAGCTTGCTATGCGTCGAGGGTAGAAACCGTCACCAGCGCTACCAGAACAGCCTCACGACGTTTACGTCGCATAAGACCTTCTCTTCGACGAGAGCAATTCTGCTCTGCAGGATTCACGTATAAAGTTTTTGCAAAAGGCGATATTTTTGAGCTCTATCTCACTGACAACGCTTTATTTTGGGCATCGATGAGCTTTGTTATTCCCTTTACCGCTTTATCCAGCATATCATTCATAGTATCACGATCAAAAGTCGCTCCCTCTGCAGTCCCTTGGATTTCAACAAAATTGGTGCCATGCATAACTATGTTCATGTCAACATCCGCTTTTGCATCCTCAGCATAGCAAAGATCGAGAAGGGTTTCATCATCTATGATGCCTACACTAACTGCTGCCACATTGCCAGTCAACGGGCTTTCAGAGAGCATATCCATGTCAATCATATATTGAACAGCATCACATAATGCCACATAAGCTCCGGTTATTGAGGCTGTGCGAGTTCCACCATCAGCCTGAATGACATCACAGTCAATCCTGATAGTGTTCTCCCCCATCTTAGTCATGTCCACAGCAGCCCTGAGAGATCTACCTATCAGTCTCTGTATTTCTTGAGTTCTACCACTCACCTTGTATCGGTTCATACGGTCATCAGTGGAACGAGGTAACATACCATATTCCGCGGTGACCCAACCTTGGCCTCGACCGTTGAGCCAGCCGGGGACACCTTCCTCAACTGTGGCTGCGCATATCACCTTGGTTTCTCCAGTAGCAATCAGAACAGACCCTTCAGGATGTTTGAGGAAATCACGGATAAATTCAACAGGTCTGAGCTCATCATTTGCTCTACCATCTACTCGGGGCATGTCAAAACCTATGTTAATCGCCTATTAATCAGTGTCGGGACACATATCAGATAGCTTTATTGACAAGGGGCACTTTGAGAGGTGTTGGTAGATAGAGAACAGTGGAGATGAAGGAGACAATGCCTGACGTTCGAAAGCGGTTTACAGAGGCACTGAAGGACACTGTCAAAGAATGGAAAAGCCATGAGAATGTCAAAGGCATATTCGCGTATGGCTCGTACGTTAGAGGCACTGTCACAGCGAATTCGGATTTGAATATATGCATAATTTGGGATGCTAATGAGGCACCTGTCAGATTGATGTCCACTCACAAAGAGATTCTTGTGAACATGGTTTTCATGACAGTTCAGGATGTCGAATCTGTCTTTGAATTCACTACTGAGGATGTCATTAAGATATCTGAGGCGGTAAACAGACTGAGAAATTCTCTGGTGATGTACGACACTGACAAAATGGTGGAAAAGTGGCAGAAGAAAGCTATAGATTATGTTTGGTCTGAGAGGTCCATTTCAGAGGTCAAGAATGAGACCCTGAAGCTATTGAATAGGGCAAGGAAATTTGCTCAGGAGGACGAAGGACCCAGTGCGATCTTCGAGATGCGGCAGGGGCTCTTCAATCTAGGCCGGGTTATCCTTATGGTGAACAACATATTTCGGATCTTTAAACCAGCCGAGGTCCTTACTGAGGTCAGGTTGCTTGACCCGATGACATATTCATTGTTCTTGAGAGCATACAAACTAAAAGGCATGGATGAATCAAAGCTCTTAGCGGTGTTAAAAGACCTGAATCAGTGGATAGAGATTGCTGAGTCTCGGATAAGCACTGTTACAATTGATGAACAGGCTATTCTTGCTACAGGGTTCTTATCAGATGCTCAACAAGAATATCGTGGGTCCTTAGGATTGACCTATAATGGTGACTATGAATTGGCAGTCCTTGAGATGCGGCAGGCGGCCTGTTCGCTAGGGAGAACTCTCATAACGCTCAAGGAGTTCTCGAACATTGTTGATGGTGTTTTCATGGACCAGATCAGCGAGACTGAACCCGGCTTCTACGAAGAGATTCTTGTTGAGTATGGTGCATATGATATCCTTCCAAAGGAAACTATGCGAATTATTGGAGAGGCTGAATTCATTACACAGCGGCTCTAAGTTAGATTGATTAGGTTGCTTTGAAGATGCATTCTCAGTGTGTACCATGCAGGATGTTGAGATTCTAAAACTATTGAGTGTCACTCTATCTAGAGAAAAGCAGGACATACTGGAAGAGGAGTTTCGCAGATATGGTGCAGCCACCAATTGGACGATAAAACAGATTCTCAAGCGCGGGCTATCCTCACGGTCGAAGACATATGAAGTGCTACAGGATGATTTTGCAGAAAAATACGACAAAAGGAGAGGATATCTGGAGGATGTTGTAAAGACTGCAAGTGTAGAAATCACACAACATCGAAAGCTAGCCAAAACAATTCGCAGTATGAGGGACAAGTCGCCATTCTTCAGACCAGGTCGACTCATATTGTCACAGCCACTCATAAAATTGAACGAAAAAGCAGTCACACTGACACTTGCAGACAACAGTCTACTCCCTATACCCTTTGATAAACGAAGTAGAAATCGACTTTCTGAGAAGATTGCGTATATTCTTAGGGGAACAAAGGAAGGGGACATCAACAAGAGATATGGGCGTATAAGAGTCACATGGAACAAAGAAGGATTTGCAGATATCGACGTGAGGGCTGAAAAAAGAGATGTGTAGTTCAATCAAAGGATGTCCAGGATACAACAGCTCCAGATTGATCGGCTGTATAAATAGTGCTTCCATCAGGTGACCAAGTTATAGCAGAAATGCCGGTTAATAATTGACCACGGGCAACTTCGGAATTGTCTTCCAAGGACCAGATTCTAATTGTTCGATCCCAACTTCCTGTTGCAACATATCGTCCTGTTGGGTCAACTGCTATCGAATTCACAATATCTGTGTGTCCGGACAACTCAACCTTCTCTCTCACGTTCTCGATGCCGATTTTTGTTACTCGACCACTTTGTAAACCTAGAAGTACACTCATACCATCAAGGGTTGTTGTCATTGACCGAATGCGTTCTTTCTGTTTAACTAGAGTCTTTTCTGGTTCATAGGATGTTAAATCCCATAATCTGCATTGCCCATCGTAGGACGCAGTTACAAGCCTTTGCTGATCGCTGATTATTGATAATCCAGAGATGTCTGCTCGATGCGCCTGAAGATTTCGCAGTGTCTTGAGTCTACGTTGTGAAAATATCTTCACCATCCCATCGCGAGAACCGGAAGCGCCTCTACCAAGTTTCGTTGAAAATGCAAGTGTCTTTACTTCGGAAGAGTGTTTGAGGACTAGTGATTCCTCTATCTTCTTACGATTCCACAAACGAGTTGTATAATCCCAACTACAGGATAGAATAGAGTTTGAACTTCCAACAAAGGACACGGCTGTTACTGTACCTTCATGCTCGGAGATACCTCGTTTTGATTTACCTGTCTTTGAGTCGATTATATGAATCTGAGAATCCATAGAACCACAAGCAAGCAAACGGGCTTTCGGCGCAATTGAGATACTTGTAAGTGGCGATGGAGAACTATCAGACGGCCCATACAGGTATTCCTTTTCCAATCTGAATCACCAAGGGATGAAGGTCTATTGAGAGATAGATGAAGTTCGGTTTAAAGGTGTGTAACATTCTATCTTCTCTTCAACCTCACACAAAGGTAAGTTATCACGATGGCAATAATAGTAATGACTCCTATGATAAAGAGAATTGGAGAGTCAGAAGGGAATATTGTAATGTTTGCAGCTTCTTCTACTAGAAATACCTCCATGACCTCCCCGACGATTTCTAGACTGTCAGGACTACACTTGTCAGGTGTGTCTTCAAGTGTGTGCCAATATGACGGGAATGGCACCTGTATCAAATCCAATGCAGGAATTCCTGCGTCTAGGAAAGGCCTATGGTCATCGATTATTGGACCACGGTAGACATCAATGAATGTTTCATTATACCCTAGCTCGCCTGCAATGTTCCATAGTGAGTTCTGAAGCGAAGTTGTAGAACTACGCTCACGAGGTAACTCTAGATTGAGGTCTCCAATCATATCTAGTAGAATCATAGCTTTGATTGTACTTCGACGCTCTGCACTTAGTTGAGAAACATAGTACGTTGAACCCCGAATCCAGTCCCACCCCGAGATTCCTCCTGAGTCTTCAGCATCGAAAAGGATCATCTCAACGGTGGAACGAGTTTGCACTGGAAGGATGGCAGCGAGTTCAAGAAGCACTGCAACCCCGCTTGCACCGTCATTTGCCCCAAGACCAGATCCAGGACCTGAAGGGCCTGGTGGCCGTGTGTCATAATGGGCACCAAGGACTACAGGGGAGTCATTCCGTGAATTCCAACGGACAATGATGTTGACGCAGGCAACCTCTTTGTAGGTGAAATTCTGAAATGTGACATTCCAGCCAAAGGACTCGAAAGTTTCAGCAAGCATCGTTCTACAGAGACTTAGATTTTCTGAACCCGGAGGACGAGGACCGAAATCACACTGGTCAACAAGGTAGGAAAAAGCATCGTTTCCGTTGAAAATAGGAGTGTGAGAGATCTGTTGCATCTGTATTGGACTTATTCCCAAACTTAACAGCAAGAGTATAACAAGTCCAGTCCAACGTTCTTTCATTGCTGCAAGGGATGAGAAATTGGTACCTATGAAGGTTTTCAATTCGTTGTCGTAAGGTGCGATTGGACGATTTGTTTGATAATAGTGGGAAGTTCCCTCGGGAGTTTCCTGAGTACAAAATAGGGTATGTCTGCATAACCCATCTCACCTCGAGCAATCATAGTCATTACCTTCGATGCTAGTTTGTGTCCATTAGCTCTTGGAAGTATGAATTCTGCTAATGACGATCCTCTGACCCCAACTTGTCTTGCAAGTGCAAAATTAGATGCAAACTCATTTTGACAGAGGTCTTGGTATTCTGAGAGTGTTTCCTCGTCATATTGATCTTCAACAATGGCTTCTTTTATTACAGAGGCTGCAAAGACTCCTGACTGCATTGCGTATGCAATTCCTTCACCCATGAGTGGGTCTACAAACCCTGCTGCATCACCAATTAACAATGCACGTGTTGTGACATTCTTGCTGCCTAACCCATCGCCTCCAAGGAAGTAGGTCCGTCTCTTTTCCAGATTGAGAGGAACACCTAAGCGTTTTTCAGTTGACCTACAGAATGAGTCAAATTGAGGTCTAAGAGATCGCATATGAACTCCAGCGCCTGCCACCCCAATTGCCAGATGTTCTCTTTTCGGAAAGACCCAACCATAGCTTACCCGACCTTCAACAGGACACATCTCGAGGACGGATGGATTTCCATTCGTCGCCTTTTCGACTCCCACTTCCCCAACATGAAAATCAGCCTCCATTCCAAGACCTAATTTTGTCAAGTCTTTTCTCTTTGGTCGAAGGCCTAACGCCCGACTAACGATTGAATTGACACCATCGGCTCCGATGAGATATTTTGAACTCAAATTACTACCATCAGCAAGTCGGACAGCGGCAGATTTTGACGATACTGATGCATCCACAACGGACGTGTTATCTCTTAGTTCAGCTCCTGCATCAGCAGCACGATTGGCAAGGAACTCGTCAAAACGTTTTCGAAAGACTGTAATCCCTATCATTTTGTCTGAGATGAATTCAGTTTTCTTACCATCAGGTAGGAGAAATCGTAAACCGTAAATCCTCCGTTCAACCAAATCACAGGGCATCTTTCCCTCAATGATCCGGAGTGCTCTATACATCACAGCCCCGCCACATGGTTTCTCACGTGGAAGTTTGTACTTTTCCAGTAACAATGTCTTGAGACCTTGCTTAGCACAGTCATATGCAGCAGTTGAGCCTGCAGGACCAGCTCCAACTACTATGACATCGTATGTCAATACTTCTGTGGACCTCCCTTAATCAATCACATTTCGTGTGGTTTGTTACTTCATTTACCCGATGAGAGTTCAGTGAATTGGGAACTAATTAGCTTTGGCTTCATCTTGATAGGAATTCAAAACTGTCATTAGTATCCTTTCGGGTCGCCCCGATTTTCTTCCGGATGATATCCTCATAGTCAGGATTGATCTCATACCCAATAGAGTTGCGTCCAAGCTCACGAGCAACTTTGAGAGTTGTACCGCTTCCCGCAAATGGGTCTAACACTGTATCTCCAGCAAACGAATAAAGGCGAATGCACCTTCGCGGCAACTCTTCAGGAAATGGTGCCGGATGATCCTCTTGCTTGGCAGATGCTGGTTGAAAGTCCCAAATTGAGTTCTGGACCCACTCTGTAAATTCAGTATGTGAAATGACAGAAGCCTCCTTCAGTTCGGAGTCGATTGGGGGTCTCTTGCCACTCTTAGAAAATACAACAATCCACTCATAGGGATATGTCGATAGAAAGTTGGGGGGATATGGGTAAGAACCCCAAGAGCTAAACCGAACAGCTTTTCGCTTGTCCCAGATATACAATGAATGAAAGTACATATTTCCCAGTGAGGTCAGGAATTCCTCAAGGTCAGGTAAGACTGTCTTTGTGACCCTTCTGTTGAACTTTGTGTTCTTTCCTGTGAGTAGAATGGGCATGATATTGATAACGAGTTTCCCGTCTGGTACCAGCTTCTTCACACACTCACGAAAGACCATGCAAATTGATGCGAAATAGTCTTCATAGCTTGTTGCCTTCTTTCCAACACCTTGTTCGTCGCCATAATCTTTCAGCTTCCAATAGGGTGGTGATGTCACCACGAGGTGAACAGAAGAATCATCAATCTCATCCATATTGGTACTATCCCCAATCACGATTAAGTGGTGGGTCATATTTAGACTGGACCTCCATTACCCAAATCCCAAACGATCATCTGCTCCTTTCGTTTTGTCTTGTTTATTTCATCCCAGATACCGCTTGCTGTGTTGGTGTATTCTCTCTCAGCGACGTAACAATAGTCCCAAGGTGCGATTTCTTTGAAGAAATCTGATCCTCGAATCAATTCTCCTCTGACCCTACGATCTCCAACAACGAATATTATGAGTGAATTATCATGGACAACTCTGTCAATTGCAGCAAGTGCTTCTTTCATATCTTTCCTGTAAGTGGAGTATCTCTGGATGAGGCCCTTACGCACTCCAGCCCTATCTATGCCAAGAATCTCAAACACAATCTTCGAGTAATAACTTGTATAGTCTAGAGCATCAAAATATGGAGGGCTGGTATAGACGATGTCAACAGAGTCCTCTTCAATGATATCGTGAATCTTACGTGCATCATGAGTGTGAATTATTGCTGATGGACCATCATTGAGGAATTCTACATGTTTTCTTGCCTTTCTCCGAAATGTTGAGTAGAAATCAATTCTACGTAATGGTTCATTAATACGACCAATTGATGTGGAGGTCCACAACCATCCATTGCATGCACGAGCTGCTACACAGATTGCACCATAAAGTGCTGAGAGGAGATATGAAGAGAAATTAGTGGAGAGTTTTATCATCCTCATGATCTGATCAGCAGTTTCCGGATGAAAGAACTTTGCCGGGGAGGCAGGCATTTCAGGAAAATTCTCTAAATTTGAGGCATCGAAAATAGCAGACTCCAAATCATCAAACATTGATGATGTGTCGTAGCTCTCAGTCTTTCCTCTAGCAATGGTACAGGCTAATGGATTGTTATCCACACCAATCGCTCTCATACCATGTGCTTGCGCCTCATATACAATAGTACCGGTACCACAGAAGGGGTCTAGAAGAGTTGCAGATGAAGGGAGTTGTGATACAACATGCGCCGCATCAAGTGGGGACATCTTGCCACGATATGGATAGAGTCCATGGATAGATTTAGGGTTACTGACTTTGTCAAAATTTCGTAATGTGATTCGAGGATGTGAATCACGAATTAGTCCAGTTCGACTCCCTGAATCCTGCATGGTACTTCTGGTATTGTAGTACTCCACTAAAAACCTGCCCAGTTGGGCGTTATCAGTAATCTATCAGATATCTCTACATGACTCGCAACCAGGACGAGGCCTGAGACCCAAACGTCTCATTATTTTGCCACCAGGTAGGTCTTTGGCTTCTTCACGAACAGAAGTTGTATCCATTGGAATGTCCCTGCGACCGACTTCTTTGAATCCATAAGCCAAAATCAACAATTGAGATGGTATATTTTCTTCATAGACCTCGCAGTATACATCCTCCACCCCAGAATCGATGAAATACTGCGTTGCACGTTTAATCAGTGCCGTGGCAACACCTTTTCTTCTTCTTGAGGGAAGTACGCCAATTCCAGTAATCTCACCATATATTGAGCCATCTGTCTTTTCGACAAAGCAAGCAATGAAACCAACCATTTTACCAGCAAATCTAGCGATAAAAATCCCCTCTTGATCTAGCTGTCTGGCTTCCTCTGGATTCAGAGGACAGAATGGATCTGGTGACGCAATGAAACACCGGTTGTAAAGCTGTGTGAATTTTTCTACCTCGTTCATATCAAGCCCTTGAATCTTCACGTAGGGCGGGACTGATCTGTCCTTCCACCATTCTTCCGCGAGTTTGAGTGCCTTTTGAGCCTCAGCCTTCATTATCAAGTAAGATCTGACACTCGATTTGGAATTGGTATCTGAATCTCCAGAAACCATTTACTACACCAATTGATGAATCTACTTTGTTTCTGCCACCTTATCTATAGCCATCACCAAAGCGTCAAGCGACTTTGCAATAGCTTCCACTAACAAAGGGTTTTGCTCACCGGATTTTTCGTCTTCAGATGCTTGTTCTGTCTTTTGTGCTCCATGAAGATTGCCATCACATGAAAGAATAGCAGCAGCATCCAGTCCGTGGGTCTGTGCAAAGGTGAATACAAGGGAAGACTCCATCTCAACGCTCTTCACTCTAGCTCGAGTCCAGAGGTCCAGTTGGTTGAGTGCAGGATTTACATAGTAGATATCTGAAGTCCAATTTATTCCTGCATGTACTCGTTCAGGAGGCAATAATTTCAAGATGCTCTCATGAAGAGCAAGGAACCATTTAGGAGTCGCAACTGCAGGATATGCCATTGGTGCATAATTGAGACTTGCACGTTCATCACGAACGGAAGCATAGGGAACAACAACATCACCAGTTTTTACTGATGGATCAATACCACCACAACTTCCAAGACGAATGATTACTTCACAGTCAAGTTTTGCTAATTCTTCAATACAAATATGAGTTGATGCCACTCCCATGCCAGTCCCAGAGATTGTGACTGGTGTGCCTTTTGGTGTATATGCACGATATGTTACTAAGCCGCGATATCGAGAGACTTCTTCTGGATCTTTCATCCTAGAAGCGATTACAGGTACACGATCAGGATTACCCGTGATAATGACATGTTTTTCTACATCGCCTTCTCCAACACGCAGATGAGGCTGAATTCGTGTCTTCAATGGAACCACCTGACGAGAATGAGGTTCCATTACTTACTTTTACACTGTTCGGTTTGGCAGGGACTAGCACGGGTGCGTTATACCATTTATCCGATAGATGACACACTCGACACATATCCATTGTCCATTGATGAAAAAACATCTCTCAAACCGGGGGGAAGTTGTATCGCAGACAGTGCATGGTCGAGGTTCGGTCAGGTAATTCTCAGTGAGGAACACGAGTAACAATGACATCAATTTCGTGTTCTGTTGTTGAATTAGCATCTATATTCACATCCTCAATATGGTGTTAATCCTGCCTTATTAGACCCACAGAAGAATTTACTAAGAGCGCAGATTACGCCAACTCTATTAACATCCTTTAGGAATAAGAGGAGTGGTCGATAAACCATGGAATATGACTTCAGCTATTTCTGTTACCGATGTGGTGGTGAAAATCGGCTTAGTCTGCCTATACCAAATGCGCCTGAATATCACCACACTAGCCTCACATGTACCAATTGTGGGGATTCAACTCACATATTGATTAGTCATTGTCCTAATTGTACACGATATGTATATTGGATCAATGACATATCTATTCCAGACCTAGTTGGAGGGTTTGCTAAGTATATGGTTCACAATATGCAAGCCTTGATAGATAAGGCTGCAATTCAAGGGGCAGAGATTAGTATTGATACACCAGACACATATCCGATTAATGC
Source organism: Candidatus Thorarchaeota archaeon (assembly GCA_048882965.1). Lineage (GTDB taxonomy): Archaea > Asgardarchaeota > Thorarchaeia > Thorarchaeales > Thorarchaeaceae > SMTZ1-45. The sequence continues at coordinate 3,061 of JBHLRC010000082.1, read as the reverse complement.
GACATGTCCTTGTGGTGAGCAACTCTCTGTCAAGATATCAATTCCAGATTTGGACTAGTCATTTAGCTTCTTTGCTTTTTACGTACCAGTCGCAGACTTCAGTCAGAGGACATTCGATACATCGTGGGTTCCTTCTGAGGCAAACTGCTGCCACAAGATCAATGATTCCCCAATACAGTTCAGGCTTGTGAGATTCTCCAAACTGGTCGGTATACTCCCAAGCTCCTGCATCATTAGGTCCAGTAAATTGGATACCGAAGACCCGGGAGAGAAAGTGGATTACATTCCCATCAACCAGCGGAACAGACTCACCAAAGGCAAAGTTACAGACTGCAGACGCAATATAATTCCCGACTCCAGGAAGTGACTGAAGGTCATCATGGGACCTTGGAGTTACCCCCTCGAAATCACGTACTATGATGGAGGCGGCTCTCTTGAGTTGTTTTGCCCTAATTGTTTGAAGACCAACAGAGGCCAAGGCTTTTGCAACCTCTGACTCACTTGCATTTGCGAGAAGCGATGGTGTATCAAATCGATTTACAAAATCAGGAAATGTTCTTGAAACCGCGGCAGCGGTTGTCCGACGGAGAAGCATCTCCGCAATTAATACTTGATATGGGTCGGTAGTTCGTCTCCATGGGAAGTCCCGGCCATGTTGAAAGTACCAATCAATCACTTTCTTTCTCACAAAAGCGTTCTTTCGAGGACCATTTTCCATTCGAATTCCTCACTCTTTTTTGAGGAGTTGCTCAATGATGGTAGGAATGACAAGAGGAGAGTCAACAACAGTGACTCGTTCCATCTCTTTAAGACGTCGAACATTTTCCAGGTCAACACTACGGGGCTTGATTGAGAATTCTTCACCGGCAGGTCCGATTGTCTTCACCTCTTTGTCAACCTGATCCACAGGATAGAGGATTACTGGTGTATTTCCCTTCAGAGTCTGGGCTACAGCATTAGTGATGAGTGTGTCAGCGATACCATATGCAATCTTTGCTGTTGAATTAGCAGTCAGGGGAGCCACCACTAGGGCATCATAGCTCCCTATCTGAAGTGGTCCTACAATGAAAGGGACGTTTGCATTGATTTCTTTCTTGACCTTTGAGAACGAAGAGTTCAGCTCATCCCAGAGACCATATCGTCGAAGCATCTGTTCCCCAGCCTTGGATACAAGAACAGTGAGACGGATACTTGGATCCACCTCTAATTGTTTCATTGTCTTGATTATATCCCGAATAAGGTCACCAGAGCCAGTGATTCCCCAGACTATACGTGCCAATGTAATCACCATATACTGCACCCACCTCCAGAAATACATATCCCCAACGAGAGGAGCATATTTGAGAGAGAAGTATATAGAATGAGAGTGATTTGATAGAGATGAGTAGCTCGTACGAGGTGAGTATTGGTATTACCACAAACATGGCTGTGAATGCAACACGCTGGATTGCTAAAAACGCAGACCAACTTGATGCTAGTGGTGTCTGGGTAGGTGAGGACATTGCACTGGGACAAGAGACCTTTGTTCTCACAGCTGCGACCCTTCTTCAGACAAAGCAGGTACGAGTTGGGACTGGAATCATCCCAGTCACAGTTCACAATATCTCAACTCTGGCACGTGTAGGAGTCACTCTTGAGGAGATTGCATCTGGGAGGTTTGTCTTTGGTCTTGGTATTGGAGGCATTCAGGACCTTGATAAACTCGGAATCAATCTCAAGAAGCCTGTCACAGAGCTCAAGAAATCCATCAAGACGTTAAAGCAGCTATGGGCAGGAGAAACAGTTGAAGCTAGTAGTGAACTCTTCTCAATTCAGGATTATGATTTGAGATTAACAAGTCCCGTAAGTATTCCAGTGTTTTTAGGAGTTAGAGGTCCACAGATGCTGAAACTCGCAGGTAATATTGCGGATGGAGCAATTCTTTCCGCTCCTTTTGATTATCTCCGTTTTGCAATTGATACTGTCAATGATGCAGCAAAACGAGCTGGAAGAAAAGAAGACGATATTGAGAAAGTTGTCTGGGTTCCAACAGTTCCGACCTTCAAAGGAATAAAAGAGAGAGTTGCTCGACGAGTTGTTGCTTTGGTAATTGGAGATATGCCAGATGCAGTATTGGACATGCTTGATGTTGACAGGGAGAAAGTGGACTTGATTCGAAGGACTGTTGCAGCATCGGGGCTAAAAGTGGGTGCCGACTTCGTTGACGAGGAACTACTCGACGTTTTCTCGATAAGTGGCTCAAAGGAGCACATGGTCGACAGATTTGAGGAACTTGCTGCTATAGGAGCCACAGAGATTGTGCTTGGGCCACCATTCTCAGGTAATTGGAGGGAGGCCTTGGTCGATATCTTTGCAGAGGTTGATGCAAGGAGGGACTCAAAATGAAGTGGGGAGTGGCTATCAATGTAAGGGAGAAACTATCAGAAACCATCCGGAAAGCAGAGGTTGCTGATAAAGGAGAGATCGATCAGGTTTGGATTACCGATTTTCCAGCTTTGAGATATGCACCTGCTGTCGCAGCAGCTGTGGCTGAGAAGACCGAGGTGTGTAGGATTGGTGTTGGCCTGATGAGTCCCCTTCTATATTCATCAACACACGTTATTCAACTCATGTCAACATTGATCGACCACTATGGTAGTCGATTTGACGTTTTGCTTGGCCCCGGGGACCGACGTGTCCTTGCAAGTGTTGGAGTGTCACATTCTGCTAAAGAAGCGGCACAAAAGACTGTGACTGTTCTGGAAGAAATCAAACATGGATTATCTGAATCGGGATACGATTGTTCAGTATTGCTAGGCGCTCAGGGTCCTGTAATGATTATGGCCTCATTGAAGGGGGATGGAGTTTTGCTCAATTACTCAGACATTGAGATGTTAGAATGGGCGCTGGGGCTTGTCAAAGGGAGAGCACCGGACAACTTTCAACTTGGGGTGTTTCCTCCAACATATGTTGGCGATTGTAAAGACATTATGAACAATACAGGAATCTCTCTATCAGCAGCCATGGTCGCGGTGGGACTGAATAAAAAAGTCAGCGAACTTTTTGGTCTTCATGATAAGAT
>JBHLRC010000081.1:0-14074 GCA_048882965.1 Candidatus Thorarchaeota archaeon | reverse complement strand
AGATGTCTACATTCATTAATCAAGATGCGTATATCAGTTCTGAATGTGACTTCTGCATCTTCTAATCTTGATTCTAACTCATTCAGAATAGACTCTAAGGAATCAGTTTTCTTCTCAACCTCATCAACAAGTATTTTCATCGAATCGAGGTTGGAAATGTGTGGTGCTACCTTTTCAAAAGCAGTGCGGATAATTGAACCTGTCATCGGGAGCAACATCCCGTTTTCTATTCCTCTTCCTCCTCACCATAGACCATATACCCCATCGTGAGTAGGAGCGCTATGATTCCCATTGCAGCAAGTACTATGAATAGTATGGAAATGAAGGTATTAATGGCCTGCATCAGAATCTTGTGCCCACGGACTTTGTCCGCTTATAACCATTGCTGAATGTTAGACGTTGTACTGCATCAGGCTTCAGCCTTTCTACTCTCGTAGAACCTATCAATGAATGATCCATAGATATCTACAGGCTCGGTTAGAGGGTTGACGTCATCAACGATCATTTCTAGTCCACACGATCCACATTTTACTGTCGCCATGCCATTGTCTCTGTAGAGCTCAATCTTGATGGCAGTATTCCCACAGTCTGGACATGGATATACATCTGGAATTCGTTTCTGTGGTCGTCGTCGTACCTTCTGTCTTCGTCGTCGTCCCATGAAGAATCACCCTTTACCTATTTCACACAAATCAGAGCAGCAGCCCCGAAAGAAATAGAGCGGGCTTTTCGGCTCAGGTGGTAATTTAAGCGTTTTGTTAAATGCCTTTCATGACTATTACGAAGGCTTCTTATTGTTAGTTGTCACGCCTCGCCTAGCGATGTCAGACCTCTCTAAAAACGCTCAGTGCGTTCTCAAAATTCTCGAAAGTGCAGATTCACTGACAACAACAGAGATTCTTGGGATTGCCGGTACTGAGGAGTATGCTGATCTTTGTACTGATTGTGCCGGTGGCGATGCCTTTGTGGCTGCAGCAAACCAGCTAGTGGAGAAGGGACTAATTACAAAGAAATTTGGCAAAGGAGGCTACCGGTGGCAGCTGATAAAGGATTGATTAGCATGGTTGACTGGACAAAAATCAGAAGCGACTTCCCAGCCCTTGAACGTACCATCAATGGACGTCCAGTAGTATACTTAGATAGTGCATGCATGGCTCTCAAACCTCGACAGGTAATTGATGCCATGAACGAGTATTATGAACAGTATCCCGCTTGTGGAGGAAGAAGTATCCACAGATTCGGAGAAGAGGTTTCTAACGCCTATGGTGCAGCGAGAGGCAAGTTTGCCAAATTCTTGAATGCCTCCGAGGAAGCTGAATGTATCTGGACAAGGAATGCAACTGAATCGCTGAATATGGTTGCGAGTTCAGTCAAACTTCCTAAAGGTTCCAAAATCATCACAACCTCCTTAGAGCATCATAGTGGTTCACTTCCCTTCGTAGAACGAGCGCGTCGGGATGGTCTAAAGATGGAGATTGTCAAAGCACAATCTGATGGCACCTTCGACATTGAACGATGGAAAGAGGCAGTTGACAGCAATACAAGCCTGATTTCAGTTGTACACTCATCCAATGTAACAGGCACCGTTGCTCCAATGAGGGAAATTGCGGAGATTGCACATGATCGTGGAGCTTTAGTAATGAGTGATGATGCTCAGTATGCTCCACACCATCCACTCGATGTTCAAGAACTTGATGTTGATTTTTCAGCCATCTCTGCTCACAAGATGTGTGGACCAACTGGAATGGGCGTTCTATACGGAAAATTGGAGCATCTCAAGTCTATGAACATGTTTCTTTATGGTGGTGACACAGTAAGTGACGTTCGTTATGAGGATGGAAAGATTCTTCCTGAGTATTTACCACCACCAGAGAAGTTCGAAGCCGGACTTCAAAACTACGCTGGCGCAATTGGTGCAGGAGCGGCAGCAGACTATCTTCAAGATATTGGGATGAAGGAGATTGAGAAACATGAACGTTCCTTACTCGAAACAGTATTGAAGAGACTATTAGATATGGAGCATGTTCACATCTTGGGGACTGATGATATCTCTATCAAAACCGGTTTAGTCACCTTTACTGTTGATACTGTGGCATCTGCACATGATGTAGCAACGTTTCTGAATGACGAGCTGAATGTCATGGTTCGTAGTGGATGGCATTGTGTAGGACCTTTTCACTATCAGATGGGAATTGACCCTAAGAAAGGAACTGTAAGAGCCAGCTTCTATATCTACAATAATCGTGATGATGTTGATATTTTCCTGTCAGGACTGGAATCACTTATCGAAGCAAGCAAGTAGAGTGATTGCTCTCAATATTTTGAGATTGCCCATGGGCTCCAACGAGTCTTCTCGTCGCGTTCCTCTAGATTTTGCAAGAGTCTTTTTCTTATCCTGTAAAGTTCTCTGAATCGAAGTGTGTCAGAATAGTCCGAAAGACTTTGTGCAATCTCGTCAAATATCGAAATGGGAACGTTCCTGAAACATCCTAGCACATAGTTTTGATTTTTTTTCCCCTCTAAAAATGCTCTAAGTACCCCTCTTAGATAATTTTCCTCTGCAACAACCATACGAGTGGGACTCATGGTGTATTATCTTTCCACATAACTGATTATAAAAATGAATAATATGATTATTTGATATAAATGAAGGAACCGAGTCATGAAACTCGGTTTTCTAGCTCACTTCCTTCTGAATCTCTTCCTTCATTCTCTTAATTTCTCTTATTGGGTCTGCAAACTCAAAACCGCTTGCTGAGAGGTCAAATGAATCCCTGAACTTCTTCACACGACCGTATACAGATATGTATCTCCCAACAACCTTGTCTCCATTCTCAATATAGGGTTGGTCACTTTTTCCTGTCTTCTTAATCATCTGATTTGCTTCTTCTGCAGTCATTTGAAGTAATTCTTCTCCAACCTTGCCAAAGAGTGTGACCCTAATTGAGCCAGATCCATCATCCAGAGTTATTTTGTACAGCATTTTAGGCTCAGGTTTTTTGACCTCTTTACAAGTCTTGCACTCATATCCACCATCAACCTCTTCGAGTTTCTTGCTGCAACTCGGGCATGCCTGATATATTGGGGGCATTGATTGACTTAGATTAACAACAATACCGCAGACCTCTACACTTTTGCCCTCCATATTATCATCAATTTCCTCAATCAACATTCTTGAAGCTTTAACCATTGGTTGAGTAGAAATCTGTGAAACATCCAGCTTCTTTAGTTTAGAACCCTTAGGATTGATGTCAATCTCCGCTTTACGACCTACGTGGAACTCAACACCACCCCTGTAGCCCTCTTTCACATATCCATGACGGATTCTGATGATGTGTTCTTGCTCCAATTCATCAATCTTATCAACATCATCATTCCAAAATGTGACACGGGTCTTCCCTGATTCATCTGCAATAATGATGTTCCTAACACGTCCCTCACTACCATCCCTGGATGTGAATGTGTTGACATCGTAAAGGGTGACCACTTTGCCTTCAATATCAACATCCCACATTCCTGTTGTGAGATCCGCGATTGTTTTCATGCCTAGGGGCTCTGAACCTCCTCCAGAAGGAGCCACTTCAACAGCATCTATATCCTCTTCAATATCCCGTTCTATTGAAGCTGCACGACCAACATGAACCTCGACCTCTGTTCCATCACGGTTCATCCGTGTATTAACCCCACGAAGATGAATGACCTCTCCCTCTTCTGCATTCTCCATCTCTGAGGCTCTGTCATCCCAAAAGACAATTCTGACTGCTCCAGATTCATCAGCCCCAACCATACTAAGGACTCTTCCCTCTGAACCATCACTTTTTCTGGTGAATGTAGACAATCTATAGACTCGTTGAATCTTCACTTTGATACTAATGTTGAAAAGCCCGTCCGTCAACTCGGAAATTTTCTGGTCATCAGTCGTATCACTGAAATCTATGCCAAGCTCTTCAATCTCGTAATCCTTTAGAACCCTAATGTTTGCCATTCTCCCCAGGTTCAGCTCCAAAGCATCACCAAGTCCTTTTTTCACATAGGCCCCACTTATTTGTACAACGTCATCAATAGATACAGTGTCTTCTGACTCCTGTGACAAAATATTGGTCATATCATCCCATAGAACTACCCTTATACTTCCCGTATCATCAGAGACCAATACACTCGCAACTTTGCCTTCTCCCCCTCCATCTTTTCGGGAAAAGGTTCTTACTGGTCCTATATTGACTACTTTGGCTGTCAGTGCGACACTCCTAGTAGCTTCTGTGATATCTTCTATCCTCTGACGTGCTTTGGACGAAATCTGGTGGAGATCGACTCCCAGTTCTCTAGCTACTATCATCGCAGCAGACTCGTCATTAATCACTTCTCTCCCAAGTTCTTCACGTTTCTCCTCAATCATCTTCAATATGTCTTTACGATCATATTCGGACCTGTGTTTTAGAATCAGTTCAATTGTTTCCTCAAGAGTGAGCAAATAGGTCACCTTCCATGTCAATATGGTGGCTTAGGCCGTTTTATGGTCATGTTCAGATGCTTTAAAGTAATATCCTCAGGATGCACGAGCTTGGAGAATTTCTAGTATCACAAAGCGAAACACAAAATACCTCATCAGGATAGAAACAAGTTGACTTATTGTGACCGAACCCGAACTGAGCAATCCAGAACATAGTATCTTCTATGAACAGTATTTCAGTCTACTAAATGAAGAAGTTCATACACTCTATGCTATTGCAGAAACGGCTCGTTTACAGGGATTCGATCCGACCACAAAAGTCGAGATACCTCCAGCACATGATGTGGCTGCCCGTGTCGAAGCTACCCTTGAAGGCCCGGTGGGAGTTGCCAAAAGAATCCGTGAACTGCAGGAAAACAAGTCTCGCGAAGAAGTGGCTTTTGCCATTGCAAAGGAGATTGCAGAGGGAAAACTTGGTGGAATCGAGGATGCTGAGAAAGCTGCTGATAAAGCAGTCAGAGTGGCACTATCAATTCTTACAGAAAGCATCACTGCAGCTCCCCTTGAGGGTATTGCAAAAGTTCGAATCAGAGGGTCTGGAGATGATCGGTATTTGGCCTTGTATCTTGCTGGACCCATACGAGCTGCAGGAGGAACTGAGGCTGCAATGACAGTACTCGTTGCTGACTATGTACGTCAAGTCTTAGGTTTACCTGCATTCAAATCTACAATAGAAGAAACTGAGCGTGCCCTTGAGGAAGTGGAGCTTTATGCTCGTGCTGTTCACCTTCAATATCCCGTATATCCAGAATTTCTTCGGTTTGCAGCATCTCGGTTACCAATAATGTTGACTGGAGAACCAACTGAAGAGTTTGAAGTATCAGGGAGTCGTGATCTAGAACGTATTGAAACAAATCGTGTTCGAGGCGGCGCTGTTCTTGTCCTAAATGATGGTGTAGTCGGTAGAGCCGTGAAACTGGCTAAAATTGTGAATAGCAGTCAAATCAGTGGTTGGGAATGGCTTGATGAGCTCTCTTCGAGAATGTCCAAAATTACATCAAGTGCTGAAGAGGATACTACTGAGAAGAAACTCGAACCAAAGTCTGACTATTTGGCTGATGTTATAGGTGGAAGGCCAGTATTCTCGCATCCTTCACGTATAGGTGGATTCAGACTTAGATATGGCCGCTCCCGGAACACAGGTCTTGCTGGTGTCGGAGTTCATCCTGCAACAATGTACATTGTTGAAGAATTTCTTGCGCCTGGTACCCACATTCGAACTGAACGCCCTGGAAAAGGCTCAATTGTTGCACCTGTTGACTCCATAGAAGGACCAATAGTTCTATTGAAAGATGGTTCCGTTGTTCAGGTAAATGATATAGACGAAGCAAGAAGATTGGAAGGGAAAGTTGAACAAATTCTATACTTGGGCGATATCCTTGTTGCTCTAGGAGAGTTTCTCGAAAACAATCATCCCCTTGTTCCCTCCGGGTATTGTGAAGAATGGTGGTCTCATGATTTAGACAATGCTGTCTCGAAAATTTCTCTATCAGAGATGAAGAAAAAACTATCAAAGACCGATATGACTCCCGAATTCATTAACCAGATGATTGACTCCCCCCTTGAACATTCTCCAACTGCTTCTCAAGCGGTCCATCTGTCCAAGAAACTAAAGATACCACTACATCCAGCTTATCTATACCGATGGATGGCACTTGCTCCTGATGACACAATCATACTAAGAAAATGGCTACTCTCAAAACACACAATCAAGGACTCAGTCATGACTCTTCCTTACAAATCCGAGTTCAAGAAAATGATGGAAAAAGCAGCTATTCCTCATACAGTATCTACTAACAGAAAGAAAATCCACCTGAGTTGCGACCCTGTGTCTATTCTCGCACAGCTTGGGAAGAAAGATGACAAACCAAAAGGTAAAACCTCACTTGATTTGATAAACTCTGTTTCATCCATCAAAATAATGGACAAGGTGGGCTTCTCCATTGGTGCTAGAATGGGACGACCTGAAAAGGCTGAAGAACGAAGGATGAGACCGCCTGTCCAAGTACTATTCCCGGTAGGACGCACAAGAGGAACTGAACGTCGAATAGAGAAAGTAGCTGAGAGCATCGAGTACATCTCCACACTTGATTCATTCGAAGAGGAATCTGTTGGAACTGAAATCCCAGAAACAATGGGTGTTGAACTCGAAATGGTTTCTCGAGTTTGTCCCAGCTGTTCTACTGAAACGTTTGAGTCTAGATGTCCGCGTTGTAAAGTACATACTAATGTTCAACCATGGTGTTCTCATGAGGACTGTGGGCGACCCATTGATCCAAACACAGGCATGTGCCAATACAGTCATGATGTGAATCTCATACGTATGACGAAAAAAATCCCTGTTGATATCACTAGACTGGTCAATCGTGTCAAGACAGAGGTTGGTGAGTTTGAGGCACATGGTGTTCGAGGTGTTCTTGGTCTAACCAGTGACCTCAAGATTCCTGAATATCTTGGAAAGGGTATTTTGAGAGCTAAACATGATGTCTACTGTTACCGTGATGGGACTGCTCGTTTTGATGCTACTGACGCACCACTGACTCATTTTACACCTCGAGAGATAGGAACTTCAATCAGTCGTCTACATCAATTGGGATATGTCACCGATCAGGATGGGGAACCATTGATCTCAAATGATCAGGTGGTAGAACTCAAAGTCCAGGACATTATAGTGCCTGAAAACTGTGCGATGTATCTGGTAAGAGTTGGTAGATTCATTGATGATTGTTTGGAGAAGATCTATGGTCTTGACAGATACTATCGGTTTAACATACAGGAGGATGTCGTTGGGCATCTTGTCATCGGCTTGGCGCCTCACACTTCAGCGGGGATTATCGGTCGAATCATTGGGTTCACCAATGCCAGTGTCTGTTACGCTCATCCTTACTGGCATGCAGCAAAGAGAAGAAATTGTGACGGGGATGAGGATGCACTCATCTTGGTCTTAGATGCACTCCTCAACTTTTCAAAGAACTATCTTCCTGCTGGAAGAGGTGGTTTGATGGATGCTCCCCTAGTTCTGTCTGTAATTCTTAATCCCATTGAGGTTGATGATGAAAGTCACAATATGGAAGTATGTAGACGGTATCCTGCTGAATTTTATGACATGGTTGCTAAAGCCAGACACCCTAAGGAAGTGGAAGATCTTGTTGATATCATTGCGTCGCGGTTGAATACTGCCACACAGTATGAAGGATTTGGCTTTACACATAATACATCTTCTTTTGATATCGGTCCGAAAAATACTAGATACAAGATTTTGGGTAGCATGGATGAGAAACTCAGCGCTCAACTGAAACTTGCCACTCTAATCTCCGCCGTTGATGCCAAAGATGTTGCTGAGCGTGTTCTCTCACATCATTTCTTCCGTGATATTCGCGGTAATCTCAGAGCTTACTCTACTCAGAAGATACAATGTCAGAAGTGTCGGAGGATCTATAGACGAATTCCCCTGTCAGGCAGTTGTATATGTGGAAACAAACTCTCATTGACTGTAAGACAAAAGAACATCTCAAAGTATCTAGAGGTAACGCAAAAAATTATCGAAGAACATGGATTGGACCAATATCTGCAGGAGCGATTAAAACTCATAACCGCCTCTTTGGATTCACTGTTTGTTTCAGAACAGACATCTTTGACTGATTTCTTTGAATCCTAATCCTGTCCCTGTGACTTCAAAGCCAAAGGTAGAAGGTCTCTATCCTCAATCATACCAATGAAGCTTCCAGTTACTGAGAGTACAGGTGCTTGGTCTATGTCCTCACTACGAAGCGTTCTGATACATTCAGATATAGTAGTAATCTCAGTAAAGCTGATGATATTCTTCGTCATTACTTCCTCTACTGCTGCACCTGGAAGTCGTAGGAGTTTCTTGGTAACAACAAGAAAATCTTTGGAGGTCCATCCCCAGTCTACTGTACTATCTGTCCCACTAAATGTCTGTGACACATTGTCCTCAACAGTCACTTCAGATAGCCTGAGATAATCGCTTACAGTAATCATGCCAGTCACACTGCCGCCCTCTCCAAGTACAACAAGACCGTTCTTTCCCGCCATCTCCATTATCATGTACGAGAGAGGAAGAGGCGTCTTTTCCCAAACAGCATTCACAGTCCGTTTTACAAAATCAGATATTTCCATTGCACCATATTTCTTGTCTTCCGCAAGAGTAGCTCCAAGAATGTCTGGCACCGAAACTAATCCAACCAAATCCCCTTTCTCAACAACTGGAAGTCTTCTGTATCTTTTCTCAATCATCAGTTTCAACGCAGTCTTAATACTGGTCTTAGGTGTAACTGTTTCTGGATCTCTTACCATAAGCATGGCAAGCTGGTTCTCATCAGCCTTGCGAAGAAGGTCTGTTCTTGTGACTATTCCAACAAGTGACTTAGATCCTTTCTTCACAACAGGAGCACCATTGATTTGCTTCTCAGCCATTAGCTGAAGAACATCTTCTCTTGTTCCAGGTACAGAAACGTACACTACGTCCGATTGCATGCAATCCTTGACCATCATTGTTCGGGCTACTCCGGTTTATAGAAACTTGAGCACTAATCGAATCACAAGGACATTGAAGGGGTCCAATGGAGTTGATTAGACAGGATAGTGTCTTTTTAGTCACCTTTTATGGTTTTCCTTGAATCCAAACTACCATGGATTCTTTTTCAGACCTACGAGATAACTAAACGCATTACTAAGCCAATGTATTCCTAATGTTGTTAGTATTAGAACCATCACAAAAATAGGTTCTGGCGCCAGGAGTGGGAACGCAAAAATCAATGCCATGATAATGAATCCTACTTGGTCGAGAAATGGAGACGGGTCTCCACTTTTCACATTGACTCGTCTTTTGATGAAAGAACCGACTAAGTCTCCTGTTAGGGCTCCCAAAGACAGAAGAAAGGCTACCGGGATATTGATACTCAGAACGTAGTCCATCTCGGGGGTTATCGTGACATACTGTGCCAAAATTGGCCGTAGATAAGGAGCTGCAAAAGATTGTCCTACTCCTATCAGTGTACCAAACAACACACCTACAATAAACCCTCTGATCGTCTTGCCATCGCCTAATATCCGGTGGCCATCACGAAAGACTCTTCCACCATCTATCGGCTTTCCACCGCCACCTACGACCGGTATGGCGTTTGCAATCCATGCAGGCAATCCAAGCCAGATTGATAGCTCGAAAATTGCCAATTCCACGTACATCTATAATACTCCAATTGTGCCCTTTAGTTATCCAATTTCACTCTTTCTCATCCGGCCTTTCTGATGTGAATCCACTATTAATGAGAAAAAGTCGTCCATCGGAGAATTCACCATCCGGACTGATCCGTTTTATTATTCTCTCTGCTGGTCCTTTTGCGACACGCAATTTTATCGTATAGTCAGACCAATAATCCATGATATTCTTTGCAACTGGCTCAAAGTCATCGTTTCCTCTAAGCTGTGATCTGACTTGATTTAAAACTACTACAGCAAGATCATGGTTACGTGCGAGACCCTTCAAGATGCCTGCTTGACGGTTTAGTTCCCGATGATTGGCATAGTTTGTCTTTTTGTCCTCAAGCTCTAATCGATAGTATCTGGTCAGGGTGTCGATTATGACAAGTTTGATGTTCTCTCTCAGGAATAATTCAAGATCATCAATCAATACACCTTGTTCACTAAATCCCTTAGGGGCCATTATTTTCACTGTTTTCTCGAGGTCCCTGAATGGCATTCCTGTCATCTGTTCAAGACGTCGCATTGGTGATGTACTTTCAGAGTTTACATAGATAGTCCCGAAATCTAGTCTGTTTGCATTAACAACGAACTGCAATGCAAGTGTTGTCTTCCCTGCAGCTGCATCTCCATAGACATGTGTGAATAGACCTGTGTTGAGACCCCCATTGAGAATCCGGTCAATTAACGATACCCCAGACGGAAGAATCAAATTCAATCCCACTGCCTTTTTTGTCGTCGCTCTCGAGTGATAAGCATATCTAGAAGGACCATTAACATGCTCAGGTGGCAGGTAGCAATTGCCACAGAGAATCCCCGGGTGCTCTATCTTGTCATAGAGCTCTTGAAGAAGCTCGATCTCAAGTTTGTAGTCTGTTTACCAGGTGATTCTCTTTGTGATGACGCAAAAGTCATCATAACAACAAAAGAGGACTCCAACAAACACGCCAGAAAGGTCGTTGTTGATGAGTACCTAGACCCTGATTTCACCTCAATCGAAATCTTGGCTAAGCTGAATGATATTGACAGTCCATCCTCCGCAATTATTGGCATTGACCCCGGAATGCGATTTGGGGTGGCTTTAGTCATCGACGGAGTTGTGGCATTTACAAATTCTCCTACCTCTCCCGGAGCTGCGTCTCGCCTTTCATCTCGCTTAGAGTCATATGTTTCTCGTCTTTTCCCAAGCTGCAGAACAATCATCCGTGCTGGAACCGGGTCGAAGCTCTACTCGGCATTGTATCTCAGAGATATTAATCGCCAATTTCCGGGCTTGAATGTAGAACTCGTTAATGAACAACACACAACTCTCTCAGGAGGAGTCACCTCTGATCAATCATCAGCCATAATCATTGCTGGAAGACCAGGACGAGCTCCAACTGAGAACGACACAATCCTCGAGCCGAAAGCTGGTTATGTCAGATCACTGAAACTATTTGTACGACGGTATAGTCGGAGAAAGAAGGAGATGACCACAGATGAAGCACGGGCAATCTTGCTCGATGAAACATCACTTGACCGCATATTAACTGATGACTATTAGACAATGAAGAAACTCTCAACCTGATGCGATGTGATTTCTGGATCATTTGGAATAACCTGTGTGACATCTGTCAGCCAGGAGGGGAAGAATCTGCTGAGATAAGGTGTTCCAAATCGTTGATCAAGCATCACTATCACACCTCTATCATCTAATCGCCTGACAGGCCTTCCAGCAGCCTGTATCGCCCGAGTCATAGCTGGAAGTACATATGCATAATCTCTGCCTTTCTGATTGAACCGTGAGTCATAGTAGCTGATTTGAGCCTCCATTCTGGGAGTAGGCTTTGCATATGGGGCCCCTACGACTACCACACTCTCCATTGTAGTCCCCGGAAAATCACCACCTTCAGAGTTTCTACCACCTTGTACACCAAGAAGCACTGCACCGCCACGGTCTCCTTGTCTCTTGAATTCATCAATCAACTTGTCATTCTCAGTCCCTTTCATTCCAGCTTTCTCAATGAAGAGTTTACGTCGGAGGCGCTTTTCGAGACCAGCATCAAGTAGTGATTTTGCTATTGAATAGCTTGAGGTGAAAATTCCTGTATTGCTTGGAGTACCATCTGCAACAGCAACACAATGATCAATCATCTGTTTGAAGGTTGACTTATTGCGGTTCTGAAATGAAGTGTCCAATCCGCTCACAATCAGGCCGAGTCTGTTTCTCCGAGCAAAAGGACTCTGAAACGTGGCTTTGATCGCATCAGGTCCAAACCCGAGCATCTCTGAATATGCATCTAAAGGTGACATTGTGCCAGAAATTGCGATAGAATTGTGAACCATGTTTAGAATATTCCCTGTTACCGAAGTAGGGTCCAGTGCAACAAGGTCCAGTGAAACTCTCCTGCTCTCACCATATCCTCTGCTGGATGCTAATAGAAACGTGTAGTCTTCACGATCTGCACATCTTAACCATCTAGTTAGAAACTCACTAACTCTATGGATGGACGAACGTGGGAACTTTCCAGCCTTCAAAAGCCCACGTCGGATTTTTGTTCCAAGATCTTTCATATGCGCGAGAATCTGCGGTTGATGTGCTAGTTGAGCCACTTTTATCGTTATTTCCACTATTTGACGGGGATCAACCGGTCTTTCTTCAGTTTGTTTCATATCTGTGGAGAGCTCAAGAACTGTCTTCGCTAGCGCACGAGTGAAATCCTTCGTCGGTTCATCGTTGTATGTTGTTGCCTCACGTAGTGCCTGTCTTATTGCCCCAATGGTCAACGAGTCACTTGCAGAGTCCAAGGCTGTGGCTGGTACATTGTGAGCTTCGTCTTGCACAAGTATCATCTTTGACGGTGGTGTTTCAAGTTCAGGGATGAACATGTCTAGTATCCAAGGGTCAAATACATAGAGATACGAGAGTGCAACCACCTCGACCACTTTAGCCAGACGTTTGGTCAACTCGTATGGGCATATCGACCTACCAGCGGCAATCTTTGCTATCTCAGGAGCGGTAAGTACTTTCTTTGGCATATCCTCTAGAAGTTCTTCCGGATTTCCCGCACGACGAAGGTTTTCGTAAAACGAACATCTTCCAGTTGCCTTCAATTGTCCGCAGACCTCTGAGATTGGCGCTACGAAATCAGCATTCTCAAGAACAAATGAGTTCAAGCACATGTGTCGTCGACCTCTGAAAGAAACACCAGACACATCACTATTCTCTGATATCTTCTCAAGCTCTTCCATGACGCGGTCAAGCTGTCTATGGGTTCGTGCGCAATACAGAACCTTACCCTTCTTCCGCTTTATCCAAGGCAACACACCACTCAAAGTGACACAGGTCTTTCCAAAGCCGTTTGGTGCCTCAGCGCAGATGTGAACTCCAGAATTAACTGATTCCTCTATTCTCCTCATCATGTCTTCTTGTCCATCGCGTGCTTCAGGATACGGAAAGAAGTCCGTATAACTCGAGGTTTCCTCAGTCATCTCTAATCATCAGCCTATCGACGCCTTGATAACAGTGTTGCTTTGCGTTACTGATTTATCTGACCTATGCACTAAGGTGTTTGATTACCTATGAAGTTCGATGATATTTCCGAGTTCTCATCAGAAACCTCGACAGGTCCTGTCAAGATACGTATCATGACTTTAACAAATGGAGTTCTGGTCTTAATCTCAGACTCGAAAAAATTCAGGCTTGGATTGTCTGCTATGGCAATTCCAGCTGGACAAGGTCGTTCTGAGCCAACATCTATTGGATTCTTCACAACAGAAATGGAGAGTACATTGGTGCGGACCCTTGCTGAAAGGGTCGCTTCTTGGATGAATCAGACTTGTATGCTTGTAGTGGGAATGAGTTCACTTACTCGTGAAAGAATGCTTGAACTCATGTCGGTGCTGAAAGATCATCTCCTGACCTAATCAGCTCAGCCACATCAAGTACCCACTGTCCAGTTTCATCGATTTGGCATAGTTTGTCGATATATTCTTCCCAGCTTATACCACTGGCTTTTTTCCAAGCTTCATAAGATAATTTCAGGCCATCTAAAGCATCCTGATGATACTGACATAGATACTTCTCTTCCACTACAGGACGGCCACATATCTTACAGAATGTCAATCTTTCTCATCCTCCTTTGACTTCTGTTTTGTCCGACGTTCCTCAAGGGCTTTGAGTTCATCCTTCCGTCCTGGACATTTAGTCCAATTGATACATGTTTCCCATTTTCTGCGTCCTGATATTACCTGAAACATCTGATATCCACAATGTGGACATAAGGCGTCTAAAGGTGATAGATCTCCCTTTTGTGGAAGCGGAAATGTCTGGTCACATTTTCCCTCACGGTAGTTAGAGCA
>JBHLRC010000080.1:0-14187 GCA_048882965.1 Candidatus Thorarchaeota archaeon | reverse complement strand
CCTGTGTCTTCCTTGGCGTCGAGGACGGCCTGATTCTAGTTCAGAAACTCCAATTAGTCTGCATGTCTTATCTGGTCTAACGGAGGTCAAACGAATTTGCATCGTGGTATCAATCTTAGTCCCTTTCTCGTCCATGTTATCATTTCCATAGGTTCTGGACATGCGTGTGACAGACGCTCATTTCTCACTGTTAGTGTAATCTAACAAACTTAGTCTAGACTAAAAAAGTTAGTTCCGTCTAATAAGGGTATTCAAAGGGACAAACCACAAGCATTACATATCTTGATGACTTCCTAGTTGGCGGCGAATACTATGTCCTACTACAGTACTCCCTTAAATTATGGGGGCGATGAAATTGACGAGTTCATCCCCAAAAGTATTGAAGATGTATCAATTCTCCAGGTAGATGAGTATACCCCCGACTTCAAAAATCTTGAGAAGAAACTCGACGAGGTGCTTGTATCCCCACTGGGTTCAAAGCCGTTTGATGAACTTGTGAAGGATCTCTATGAGGAAGGTCATAGAATCCTCTTCATGGTTGATGATAAGACGAGACCAAATATTCACACAAGAATTCTATTACCTCTTCTTGCTGATCGTTTATTACATCTTGGAGTCAATAAAGAGGACATAGGCATAATCATCTCAAGTGGCTCTCATGTTCCTGCCAGTCCTAAAGAAGTTGAAGACAGAATATTGGGACCTGATCTATACAGAATCTGGGGAGGTAATATCCTCACTCATGACTGTGATAGTGGAAACACCCATGTGGGAAAAACAACTAGAGGGACTCCTATCCTCATTGACCAACAGGTCTTAGACTCAAGCTTGTTGATTCCATTGAGCGACAGTGAATATCATTACTTTGCTGGACAAGCTGGTACCGTAAAGTTGTTCTGTCCAGGAGTAGCTGGTCGTGAAACAATTCGTGTGAATCATCCTCGCATGTTTGATCTTGAGAAGGGTTTCCATGAAGGATGTCGTCTTGGCAACTGTGATGGAAATCCAGTCATTGAAGATATGATTGAAATCACCTCAATCATGAAAGAAAAAATACCAATCTTTTGTGTTGATACAATTGTCCATCATGGTGAGATAGTCTATCTACAGGCTGGAGATATAATCGAATGTCACAAAGCAGCCTCTTCTCCATTGAGGACTCTCAGAGTTGTAGATGTTGATGAACCCGGGGACATTGTCTTTGTGTCCGTCGGAAAGCTTGGTGTAAACTTGTATCAAGCTGGTAAAGGCATTCATGCGGCATGGAATGCTGTACGGCATGACCGAAAGGGTTGGATAGTTCTTCTTGCTCCTTGTGAGGATGGAATTGGAAGCGCTGGATACGAGGAAGCAATGCAGGCTTCCAAGGACCTTGAGGTTCGTGATGCACTTCGATTTGTAATTGAAAAATATGGTTCAGAACAGACTTTCAAGATTGGTAATCAAAAACCTCCTGACCTTTTCAGGATCCTGTTAGATGTTGCAGAGGGAAATATCAAAGTAATCAGTGGGTTGGACCCTGATGAAATGCGCAGCATTTATCGAATGGAAGGTTGTTCTGTAGCTGATTCTTCAGAAGTCCAAAAGATCCTACGTGACCTAGTAGAGAGATTCCTGAAAGAAAATCCAAATCCAAAGGTCTATGTTCTTGACGACCCGGGTCTCTTGATCAACGTGAAGAACCAAATTCATTGATTACTGGGTCTTCTTTCTATGATAATCAGAACCATGAACACGATCCCCATAACAAGTCCTGCCATGAGTACTGGAATTTCGAACGGAGATGGAGGAGCAAAACTCATTCCGAACTCAACAGCTTGCAATATCATTCTATACCCATTTAGTGTCCAATTGTAATAATGATCAGCAGACATTGGACAATAAGATCCATACGGTGCAGAACCGGAAACTATGATGACTCCCGTCTTATTCAATCCTGCATAGGTTTCGATTGTGCAAGCCGCAAACGGTCCGTTGTCTCCATTACGATGAGCGATAGGCAGCAATGTATCTGAATCGTGAATATAAGATGTTGGGCTATAGTATAGAAAAGGAGTGACATTAGCAATAGATGTGTTCTCCAATGCTACGACATTTGTTAATGAACTCGGTGTTTCGTTCTGACTCCCATAGAGACAAGTTGCTCCATGCATCAATACTGCATCCACGTCTTTCACAATGTTTCTAACAAATGGAATCTTACTAGTAACATTAGCAATAGGACGATAATTGGAACCACAATTGAGTTCGTTATCCCAGATATGTGTGGGTTCACCATAGACATGAGAACCTATCGCTTCAAGGATGAGGGTTGAATTTCCGTTTATGAATGGTCCACCAGGGTCTGGGTAATCTGAATCATAGGCTACCCACAGAAACCGATTACCTTCATTGAACCAATCTGCAATCGCAGTAATCTCATCTTGTGTAAAGCCATCCATTATGCCCCTTATTGATCCAAGTAAAAATCCATCCACACCTTCAAGAATAGATGCGTTCAGCCCACCATAGGCAAAGACCAAATCATATCCTTTCTCTGTCAGATTGGCAAAAAGTAGGGGGTCGAACACCTCTCTTCCATAGATGCTACTACCCTGCCCATGTGAATAATCAATTAATATTCTCTTGGAGGTTTCGTCAGGTTCAGCTATCACATTTTGGGGGCTTATGAGTAGAATCATCAATATAGAAACCAGCATTCCAATTGCTACGAAACGCAAGATTAACCCTCTAAAGTTACAAATTTTAGCATCCTTTTAATAAATCCTGAATATTCTTGACATAAGCTCATAATTAGAGGTTTGGACTGGAGGAACTAAGTCCTCCAGCTTTGAATAGTGATTTGGTTCCGTGGTTTGGTCTGGCTAACTCATCTTCCACGTGGGACCGTCCTTCGTGTCTGAGATTTCGATTCCTAGTTCACCAAGACGGTCACGAATTTGATCTGCTGTTGTGAAGTCCTTCGCCTTTCTAGCATTCTCTCTAAGATCAAGGAGTAGCTCGACAACGCCCCTCAGTACCTCTGTAGATTGTCCAAGCCCCTCACTCACCTCAGCATCATCTAGACTGACTCCAAGTATTCCAACCAATTCAGTTAATGCTGCCTGAGCCTCTCTGAGAACAGCTGCTCCTCCAACATCCTTTGTGAGTGTATTGATCTCTTTAACAAATGTGAATATCTCTGCAAGAGCACCCGGAGTATTGAAGTCATCATCCATCTCTTTCTCGAATCCTTTTCTGACAGTTTTCGCAGCTTCAGCCAGTTTCTTGTCTGCATCTGATTCACGACTACCAATTTTCTCGAGTATTGAGATTCGGCCCCTCAAGACATCAGCCGCATTCTTTATCCTCTCGAGTGACTGGATTGCTTGTGTGACTGCTTTATCGTTGTAATCAAGTGGTTGACGATACTGGCCTGTGACAAGATAAAGACGGACTGCTTGATGATCATAATGGTCAAGCACTTCTCTTGCTGTTGCGAAGTTACCCTCCGATTTGGACATCTTTTCACTGTCAAGGGTTAGGAATCCATTGTGAAGCCAGTAGTTCACTGGGATTTCTATTCCATATGCCGCAGCCGATTGAGCAATCTCATTCTCATGGTGTGGGAATATTAGGTCTTGTCCTCCACCATGGATGTCGAAGGGAAGACCAAGGTAATGTGCACCCATCACTGAACACTCAGCATGCCAGCCTGGACGACCCTTGCCCCATGGACTTTGCCATGAGGGTTCTCCGGGTTTTTCAGCCTTCCAGAGTGCAAAGTCACGTGGGTCCTTCTTATTCTCGTCGACATCTACTCTAGCACCAGATGAGAGTTCGTCCATCGGAATCCTTGAGAGGTTCCCATATGCCTCATAAGATGGTACATTGAAATAGACATCACCGTTCACCACATAGCCAATTCCGTTCTTGACGATGAGTTCCACCATCTCAATGATATCATCAATGTGCTCTGTGGCACGTGGATTTACGGTGGCAGGTTTGAGATTGAGTTGCTCAGCAATGCGCAAGTATTCTGCAATGAACTTGGCCGCAAGCTCGCTTACCTCAATTCCTTCTTTATTAGACCGATTGATCATTTTATCATCAATGTCTGTGAAGTTGGTGATGTAGGTGACACGATATCCTTTGTACTCGAGGTATCTTCGGATTGTGTCAAAGACGGCAAATGACCTTGCATTTCCTATGTGTGGATAATCATACACTGTCGGACCACAGACATACATACGTACATGGTTTCCTTCAAGCGGCGTAAATTCTTCCTTCGAACGGGTCCGTGTGTTGTATACCTTTAGCATTGTCACTACCCGTTTTAGCCTCGGAGATTCTCTTTAAAAAGGCGTCTGCAAGTATTGCCTATATCGGTTGGTTTCCATAATGAAGGATGAGTCTGATGAGGTACTCAGGAAGGTTTCCGAGCTCTGCAATGACGAGCGTGAACTAGAAGCTGAGGCACTTGTCAAGGAACAGTTGGCGGCAGACCCTGACAATCTTGACCTTATGACAAAGCTTGGAATCATCCAATCTCGATTATGCAATGACCACGAAGCTGAGACCACGTTTAGAGCAGTACTTGTAAGAAATCCCAATCATCAGGATGCAATATGCGGATTAGGTAGAATCTTAGATCAGTCTCTAAGGACAGAAGAGGCTGAGCAGCTCTATACTACGTTTCTATCAAAGAATCCTGCTGGTCATTGTGCTCTTGAAGATTTGTGTAGGCTACTTCTCTCAGAAGGTCAGACAGACAGAGCCATTCAATTAGCCCGTGATCAAATTGAGAAGTATGGAAACACATCAGATGCATTCGATGCACTCAGGTACGTGCTGCAAATACTTGAGGATGATCTTGATGATGCACTATCTGACGACCGTGAGAATGAAGGGCTGTACATTTCACTTATGAATAACCTTCTTGAGCAGTTTGAGCTAGTAGACAGAATTCAAAGTCTAGATGGTCTGTCTGAGGAACTGCAGACCGACTTGGACGATGATAGAACCAGACTTCTCAGTGATATTGAACTTCTAGTCAAGAGTGCTCCAAATAGGAACATTCATGTTTCGGATGAGATTCTTCACCGTATTGAATCTTTCAAATTGTAAACTGAACTCCTATTAGAATGTCGCAAATGGTATAAAGTTAAACCAAAAATATCGGTTTGGTTACACAAAGAAGCTTAATATTCCATACAAAACAGGAAAATTGGTATGCAGCTCGTATTCACGCCAGAGATTTTGTTGACACTAGTTGGTATCATTGGTATCATCTATGGTCTAATACTCACCCTGAAGACAGTTGGAGTTCTTCGACCATTAGGTTTGCAAGGACGATACTGGGTCCTTGTCGGATTCATCGTCTTCTTCTTGATGATGTATGTCTTCCAGCTTCTAACATTTCTAGGGTATATCGTGCTCCCAGTTTCACCCGATCTTATGATTTCACTGGTTTACATGGGTGGTGCCATCTATGTCGTACTGGTTTCTGTAATCAGTCTTGGTCTTTGGCGTAATGTTGCAGGAAAACCTCTTACTGATGAAGAAGCGCGTGAGATTTTTGCTACCCATGTGGGTAATGCTCCACCGATGGATGTGTTCAGTGCAAAAGATTACAATGTAAATTGCAGCTTCTGTGGAGAGAACATTAACTTCAGTCTAGTCGATGTTGTCAGTTCTCATGCAGATGCCATCGAGCGTGGAATCGAAGTTCAATCAGGGATGGGGTTGAAGATGATCGTTGTTTACCCACGGCACGTTTGCAAGGACGGACTACGAGAGACCCCAGTCAAGCTTGACGACAGTTACAAATATCGTTCGCATGGAGAGTCACGTCCAGTATAGAAGGGTTAATGATGCCAGTAACAGGTTCAGTATTTCCAATTGGTGACGGAGGAGTTGGCAAAACAGCTTTAGCTAGAGCCATGTCGGAACATAGTAAGGGTTCCACGAAGATGGAATGTCTTGATGGCATCAAAAAAACGGTGAATATGGAGTTTGAGTTTGTCACAACTTCATGCGCAGCTGCTGATGAGGCGATATGCATTCAGATGTATGTCCCTCCTGGTCAGAGGAGTATCGATCAGGCAACTGAACTGGGTACATTTGAGAAGATCATGGACACATACTCCTTCATGCCAAATATGCAGAACATTTCAGTGATTCTCCTGACCTACAAGCTGAGTGAGTTTCGGACATTAGCCACCCTTGAAACCTGGTTGATGACTGCAATGATGCACGGACTGATCAAAGAACACACTAGCATAGTACTTGTCGGAACACATCTGGATATCACACCATTTGATGTCAAACCAGAACAGGTTCAGCAGGCTGTTGATTTCGTGAGGTCAAAGGTGGAGGAAAACATTCCTAACTATCGCGGGGCTATTGAGCAGACTTATGTATCAAATGTTACTGGGACTGGAATCCCTGAGTTGAAGAAGGACCTCTCTGAACTGGTCTGCATGGCTCAACATCTTAGGCATGGGACTCAGCCAGACTGTGAAGACGCTTGCGCGATGTGTATGGACCGTAGGTGCAAGGAGCTTACACCACCACAATAGAGCTCCTCATTGCCATTGATATCCGCCTATTTTTCCCTCTTCTTCTTCTTCTTCTTCTTCACTCATGAAGATCAAATGTTGTCCGGATTCAGTAAGTAACCAAACATGAATCTTGGACTTTCCGAGGGTATCAAGCATTGTTGTTCTCTCTTGGAAACTCAATCCCATCACCTTGAGCAGACTCGGTAGATTGATGACTCTATCCAGATTTTTGTTTGCTGCAGCAAGAATCCTCGATTTGGAACCAGCCTCCATTTGTAGAATATCAGTATCTCGAAGAACTGCCTTAATCCTCATTTTCACTCCTGGGAATACTTAGATGACTGCAAAATAAGCGTGTTCCCTGTTCTGCAAAATCTCTATTTGCTTTCATACGTACGAACTTTGGGAGTTCAAATGGATTCAGCCCATCAATTCATAATAGAACCAGCTAATGATTGGGAAATGTACTCAGCTTCTTGGTCCTCTGCTATGCAACATCTCTATTGGTACAAAGAGGACCCAGTTTTTGACTTCAACAAGCATGAGGAAATTGATGAGATGCAATCGGACTTTGGGAAACCGGGAAGTCTGTTTTTAGTCGCAAGAATCCCGGATCATGAAGATATTGTGGGCGTTTTGGGACTTAGATATAGGGGTATTATGGCACGTATCCGTAGATGGGAACCAGCAATCCTTCCGAAGGTCCAGAGCACCGGGGTATCAACGGCTCTTCTTGAACAGGCATTACGATACTTGACATCGATGGGCGTCAAGAGGATAGGTTGCGTAGTAAAGTATCCAGAAAGCTCACCAGAGGTTGTCGCAAATCATTTGCGGTTGTATGAGTTGGCTGGTTTTGGTAAAGAGCGTCCCGACTCCATTGACATGGTGATAGCTTTGGAAAATGTAGAGTCTTCATCAAAACTAAGCGGCGTTCATGTGGAAACGGGAGAGAACTTCACTTTTGAAGACTTGGCGAGCATCACGGTCAAGTCCTTCACGTCAACACCTGAAGAACGTGAGATTCATGGGTTTGATAAGACTGTCACGGAGCACATTCAAGCTACAGCTCTACTGCAAAGAATGGCTGAAGGATACTATGGTGACTCACCTGATGATTTCCGAAAAGTCGCAGTAGTTGATGGTGTTCCTGCAGGATTTCTTGGAGGTTTTGTCAGCAAGTCTAAATACAAACCTCTAACTGGAATTTTGGGACCAATGGCTGTACTTCCTGATTATAGAAGGCGAGGAATTGGGCTTCATCTGATAAACGAACTTCTGAGGACTATGAAGGAATATGGATGCGAGTATGCTGCTGTTGGAACCCCTGCTGCTAATTACGGGGCTATCGAATTATACAAAATTGCTGGTTTCAGATTAGCCTGCAGATTAATCAGTCTAGCAAGGGACTTGTAATCATTTTTTCTCAAATCCAAAACGATTATACTTCGCGGTGTTCCTGTGTGAATCTTGTTAGAACGAATCGTGTGTGAGGATCATGTCATATACTCAATCTCCCCCGCTTTCACCTGATGAGGTTCTGGAATTCCTTAATTCAGTGACCGTGGCTCGTATCTGCACTCATAATAAGGATGGGACAATCCATGCTGCTCCAGTTTGGTTTGTCTATGAGAGTGGAAAACTGACTTTTGGAACACCTGTAGAGAGTGTGAAAGCTGCGAATATTAGACGAGACAATCGAGTCACTGTCCTTGTAGATACTGAAGGACCTCCTACTCGTGGTGTCCTGATTTATGGCGAGGCAGAAATCTCAGATGAAAATATGGATGAGATTGCTCTGAAGATCTTCAATCGACGAATGACCAAACAACGTGCTCTTGATTATCGTGAGGGTCTCTTCAAACTTACAGAATGGGTGGCAGTAACCGTCACTC
This sequence comes from Candidatus Thorarchaeota archaeon, assembly GCA_048882965.1. Classification (GTDB taxonomy): domain Archaea; phylum Asgardarchaeota; class Thorarchaeia; order Thorarchaeales; family Thorarchaeaceae; genus SMTZ1-45. The sequence goes on along the minus strand of JBHLRC010000080.1, from coordinate 5,750 downwards.
CAAAGAAGATTGCATCGTACGACTATGTGAAAGACACGCGATATAGGCAAGCAACTGCGTTTATGAAAAATGATTGAGTCTTTTTTCACGTCAGGGGTTCATTTACTAACTCCTCTCCTGGTCGAGGATGTTGAAATGCTTTTAGAATCATCAAAACACCTACTGTTGAAATTCCTCCTGTCAGAATCAAGGTGAGAGATATCGGCGCCACTGAAATTAGCCAACCAAAGAAGGCGATTTGAGGAATGCCCAGTAATAATATAATAGTTGGAAATAACGAGTAGACACCATTTCGAACACGGTTTGGTATTGCATCAATGAAGATTCTCGATGTAAGCACACCCGCAAGCTGGAGAAAGATACCCAACGAATAGAACACTACTACCATGAGTAGGACCGGAATAACCGACATCACTGGAACGGTTAGTAGAAGGATATCTGTGGATGGAATATAAAACTCAACCATCGGAGACCCTGGTGGTGGTATTGGAAATACAATCATAATCACTGCAAATATCCAGAAGAAGACAGCCCCGCCAGTCTGAATGAAACGAAACCTTGGGATCCATTTCCCAGGTTCAAATCTTTTCGCCCAGACTCCAGAACGCTCTGAATAGAATACGAGAGGAATCATCACTAAAGTACGAAAACTTGCTACAGCTACGTCAGTGAGAAGGTAACTGTAGTACATTGGGAAGAGAATCAAATTCGCCCAGACTGTGAGACAGCTGTTCATCAACATTGAACCAATTAGCAAGTATGTGATAAATTTCCCGCTGAATAAGTATTGAACACCATCTCTAAGTAACGTGAAATACTCTCCCAGTGTGGGCCGGGCTTGCTTCAACCTTTCTGTTTCAGGGAGATTACGAACCATCAGACCACATGCAATAGCAATGATGATACAAAAGACCGCTTGAACCTGAAAAACCCACGACCTGCTGTAGATAGTAGCAAGGATGCCACCCGGAATTAGGATGAGAACGTTTGTAATCCAAGCAATCATCCCCATCTTGCCAATGAACACTCCATACTCCTTTCTTCCCTCATCATCAGGCATAGCTACACGCCAATTGTTGTCAAACCAACTTCCCAAGGCACCGCTCTGCTGTGAACCTGCAAATCCCATTAGAGCGTAGATTAAGACGAAAATCCCGAATGGACTCGTACTCGTAACTAGTGAAACTAGGAAAAACGCTACAGCATAGGTAACAAAAGCTGTGGTCAAAATATAGTGTTGGCCAATCCAGTCTCCGATTACTCCTGTTGGGTAATCAAAGAGGGTCTGGATTGCCATCTGCACAACAACTAAGATTCCAACGAAAGTCATTCCAACGATGAAGGAACCATCCCCTAATGCTTCAGCAACAAAAATGAGATAGAACGTTGTTGAAATTGCAAGTGATGCTTGCATGAGGACTGATAATGTGGTATATTTCGTTGCAAGGTTGACAACTTGTGGTTCAGCTCCTCCCAGTCCGAAATAGTTCTTAACCCTACCCAACGTTTCACCACGCAGCAGCCACACAGATAGCGTGGCTTATAATCCCTTTCCCAAAGGAATGAATTTTGCAGTCTTAGCCATAGGAAATCTCAGTTTCTTCGAAGATGTTTCTTGACGATTTACCTACTAGCAATTTGAACTCGCCCGGTTCTATTTTCCAATCATGTCCGGCAGTATCATAGAAAGCCAAGTCCTCAGCTCTGATTGTTATTGCAGCATTGATACTCTCTCCTGGGTTCAATCTTACCTTTTCGAAACCAATTAGCTCCTGTGGTGGTCTATCAATTGATGAATCCACATCACTTGAGTAGACTTGGATGACCTCTGAACCTGCCCGTTGACCTGTATTTGTTATATCAACATTAACGGCAATTGCAGCATCTGGTTTACTGATAGATTGTCGGTTCAGACTGACATCCCCATATTCAAACTTGGTGTAGGAAAGTCCAAAACCAAATGGGAATAATGGTTCAATCTTCTTCTTATCGAACCATCGATACCCTACATAGATTCCCTCATCATAGTAGATTCTCTTATCCTCATCTCCTGGATAATTCCTTGGGTTTCCAGTACTATGTGCAGGGGAATCTTCCAGACGTTTTGGAAAGGTCAAAGGTAGTTTTCCTGATGGACTCACATCTCCAAACAGAACATTAGCAATTGCATGACCTGCCTCCATGCCTCCGTACCAACACATCACAACTGCTTCCACTTCACCAATCCATTCATCCATAGCAATTGGACTTCCAGCGATAAGGCACACAACAGTCTTGGGGTGATAATTAGCAATCTGTTTGATCTTCTTTACCTGTTCTTCATCAAGATGTAGAGAAACTCTATCACTGGACTCTGAATCTCCTCCTCCTCCGTGATTCAATCCAGCAAAAATGATTGCTACATCGGCGAGAGCGTTTCCAGTAAACAGCTTGACTTTTCCACGACACTTCTTAGCTATTCCCTGCAGTGGTGTAACTTCGTAGGACGGACTAACAGCTGAAGAACCACCATATAGAAGTCTACCAAACTTTTTCCGCAGATTGACACCGTGAAGATTGATTCTTTTGAGATTGTCCATGTCGAGTGGCAGGAGGTTGCCCTCGTTCTTCAATAAGACAATGCCTTCCTCTGCTGCTTGACGAACTAGTACTTGGTGTTCTGTAGTATTTCTTGAACCCTGTGGCACCGAGTCAGGTCTGTCGAAAAGTCCAGTCCGCATCATCACCCTGAGATTGCGACGGACTCTATCATTCAGAGTTTCCTCAGTGATTGTTCCTTCATTGAGCGCCTGTTCTAGTGCTTTTTCTTTGAACATACGAGGCCATGGCATCTCGAGGGTCAGACCTGCATTTAGACAACGCGCTGTAGACTTGACCTTTCTTGATGCAAACCAGTCAGTCATGACAAGTCCGTCATATCCCCACTTGTCAAACAGGGTTTCTTGGATTAGATACTCATTCTCACATCCATAGACTCCATTGACCATGTTATAGCATGTCATGAATGACCATGGATCTGCTTCCTTCACCACGCCTTTGAATGCACGAAGGTAGATCTCGTGAAGAGCTCGCTCATCAACCTCAGAACTTGATGACATTCTGTCTGTCTCTTGGTTGTTTGCTGTATAATGTTTCAAGCAAGCACTAATTCGCTGACTCTGAACTCCTTTGACGAGTGGTATCGCTAGTTCTTTAGTCAGATATGGGTCCTCACTGAAATACTCGAATGTGCGACCATTCAATGGAGTACGAGCAATGTTGATACCCGGACCCAGTAGAACGTGTCTTCCAACAGCCCTGGCCTCCTTTCCCATGGCTATTCCTATTTCTTCCAATAACTCTCTGTTCCAAGTAGCAGCGAGTGCTATAGTGGCAGGAAATCGTGTGTTCTTCTTGAAACCACTTGAATGCATAGCCACACCTAATGGACCATCGGTGAGCCTGAAAGAGGGAATTGCCAATCTTTTGATTGGTTTTAGAGAATACATTCTCAACCTACCATGACTTGTTAGTAGCCTATACTTTTCTTCCTGCGTGAGTCTAGAGAGTAAATCTTCTACTCTATTCTCAATCTCCGTCTTCTCATCTAGATAAGGAGGATCCGCCATCATTGTAGGACTGGTCTATACTAACCCTCATTACTACTTTTCGAAACGGAAGGTTTCAAATTTAAATTTGTTTTTAGTTACTTTCAATGAACAATGAGAATGTAATTTATCCTCAAACACCTTTAGAGTGGATAGAATGGATACACACTCGCCTAGAGATAGATGGTGATGAAGGTACCCGGCTATTTGAAACGGGTGAATTTCCTTTCAATAATTTAGTAAGAATCTGGGAAGAAGAGTTTGATGCGAAGAATGGTTATCATCCAAGTTTCATCCCTGCATTAGTTCGAAACAAGGTTGGTTTTGTCAAATGGGTGTATTGCAAAGGTCCTGAGCCAAACTGGACTAAGAGCGATGACTGATATTGAATTCTTTTAAACACTCACTCACGCAATCATCAGTGAGATCATGGGAGAGAGGAATGGAATAAGCCAGAATGCCCATACAAATTTCGAGAATCTGTGAAACTTAGCTGCTGAAACCTCGTCTCCTAACCTCAGTACTCTGATTGCCCAGACTGCATGAATGAACATCAATAGAATGGCTGCTAGACCAGTCACTATATGGAAGACCATATCCCAGAATCCCAAGACTGAACCACCTGCTTGCATGTCGAAGAACATCATTAGTGTTCCAGTTGAATCACAAACAACTCCAATGCAGAACATAATTACAAAAGCGGGTTTGAGATCATTCGTGATTTGTTCTCCCCATACCGCTATGGAATATGTGATTAGCGCCGCAGTAACAAAATACATTCCAAGTGCCATAACTCTGAGTCCTCTCTATCGTCATCTTTGAATCTTCCTACTAAACAGTCTGATTACTAGAAGACTTTTAGGCTGATGCTGCAATAAGAGAAATCTCCTACTCTGATGAGTAGAGATGTTGATGCGTGATTGCTTTGGGAGGTTGAACACATGATGCGGGATGCAATCTTACTGATAATTTTACTAATGTGTATGGTTTCTGTACCTGCACAAACTGAAACACCAGTATTGATAGACCACAAGGTTATCGATACATCAAAGTATGTGCTCTCACAAACAGAGATGCCAATATACGAGCTCATCACTCCTGAAGTGAATGAGTCGTATACTGAAGAGTTGGCTCGTTCATTGGTGGACATCCCAGAAGTTTCAGCGCATGAAGTTGAGGGAGTTTGGGTTGTGAACTATCTCAACAAGTCATTTGAGATAGATCGGAAGGACGGATCAATCTGGTATGCAGATTATGACACGATATGGAATGTGGGCCTCGGAATCGAAGTGCCTACGCCTAGCAGCTGCCGTTCCACTGCTGATGCTTGGCTGAGAGAGAAAGGAATGTTGCCTGCAAATGCAGTATTTGCTAACATCGGTTCAACAAACGTTTCAGCCTATAATCCAGATGCTGATGAATTACGTTCGAAAGTACTACAGTATCATGTAAACTACGAGTTTATTATTGATGGATATCCCGTTACTGGAGATACCGCACAGATATCAGTGATGATAGGGAATAATGGTGAGACTGTTGGCTTTGATTGGAAATGGAGGGACACAAAACCAGAACCCTATGCAACCCTGAATTTAATTGAGTATGAATCAGTTCTTGAAGCTCATGGGATTTCTCCGGATGATGTGACTAATCATCGGTTGGTCTACACGGCGGATGATGGTGATGATCTTCTCTACCCAGCATGGGAGATCGAATTCATCGAACCTGCCACGGATGATATTCCAGCAATGCATAACTTTGTCGTCATCGATGGTACACTTCTGAAGCCGCAAGTAGAAATCATTACTCCCTCCCATGGAACTTCATACATGCCTGGGACCTTGATCACATTTGATTGCACTGTCAGTTTCGGCACCCCTCCCTTCACCTATGAGTGGGCTTCAGATTTTGACGGTGTGTTGAGTACAGGCAAGTCCTTCTCGACAGTTTCACTCTCTGAAGTCACGAAGAAAGGACAGCCAGTACCTCATGCCATCTCAGTCAGGGTGATTGATTCTAATTCGCCCGAAAGGAGGGGGACAAGTGATTGCATAGCTGTGACTATTGAAACTGTTGACTTTGATACAGGTTCGACTCTGACTCTTGTTGCAGCCGGTGGTGCGGTCTTACTAGTTGCTTCATTGCTTGTCCTTCGTAGAAAGA
>JBHLRC010000079.1:0-14306 GCA_048882965.1 Candidatus Thorarchaeota archaeon | reverse complement strand
AAAGAGAAGACTTCCACCAACATTTTCAATAAATCCTGCTACCATACGAAGTGTAGTTGTTTTTCCGGATCCACTGGGCCCAAGAAGAGTAAGGAGTTCGCCATCTCTAACAAGGAGATTAATTGGTCCTATTTTAGTACCATCGTCGAATTTTCGTATGAGTCCCTGAAGTTCAACCTCAACCATCAAAGAGCACCTCCAACACTCCCCTTTGAGATTTTCTCCATTAGAAGAAATGCAATAACACAGATTGTGACAAGAATTAAGGCTGCAGCTCCAGCCTCGACAAAATGCCGAACACCGAGATAGATATAGATTGCAACTGCTAATGTGTAATTCTGAGGCAATGCGATTAATAATGTGGCAGACATCTCTCCAATAGCCATTGCAAAAGCGAAAACCCCTCCCACTAGGATTCCTGGAGCAAGCAATGGAAGCTCGACAAAGAAAAGTCGTTGAAGTCTTGATGCACCTAAAGAATCGGCTTGATCCAATATTGCTGGGTCAATTTTACTCATAGCAATCTCTATAGCTCTAGCGCTGAAGGGAAGCCCAATTACTGTTTGTGCCACTACAATGATTGGCCACGGATTTGTGACAAGTCCAAGTGGAACAGCTATCATCAGGACAAGTCCATATGCCACTGTGACTGATGATATTCCTAGTGGTAACAAAACCATGATTGATGCTACAGTCGGTATAGTTTTGGACCTTGACCTCATAGCGATGGCAAGTGGTATCCCTAAGACTACTGCAAACAAGGTTGCTAAGCCTGCATAGAAAAGTGAATTGATCAAATACCTGCTACCAGTTGTAAATAGGTTGATGAATCCATCAGGTGTGTAAATCTGTGCTATAGGGTCAAAGACTGATGCTCTTATTATAGTTGCAATGGGTCCGAGTACTAGAATCACTATTAGAACCAAATAACCTGCGATTAAGCACTTTTCCGCTAAACGGTAATGACCGAAGGTTGTCGTCTTGATTGAACTTGTAGGCCCTGTGTCGGTTTCTTGTCTACCTAGTTGAATATACACAAATGCAAGACTAAGTGTAACGATGATTTGCATCAGTGTTAGTGAGCTGGCTTGTCCATAATCGAAGATACGGAACGCATTGTAGATTTGAGCTTCAATTGTCAAATACACTCCTCGACCAAATGCAAGGACAATAGGAAATGACATGAAGCAAAACATGAAAGTAAGGACTGCAGAAGCGAGTAAAGATGGCATGATGTGCGGGACTGTTATGTAACGCAATCTCTGGTATGAAGAAGCTCCTAGTATCTCTGCACTCTCTTCAATTTCTGGATTGAGCCTCTCCAATGATGCTGAAACCATTAGGAGAACTAATGGCACATTGTAAAAGGTGTGAGCTAGAATAATACCTGGAACACCTGTAGCGAGATTAAAGACAGAGGTAGTCGATCCTTGAAACCACATTAGTAAAGAATCAATTATTCCATTAGCTCCAAACATCTGAAGAAATCCGACAACGACAACAATTGGTGGAAGCACAAAAGGGACAATCATCAATGCTTTGACTAATGATTTGCCGCTAAATCGCAAACGTGCTATCAAGAATGCCCCTGGTAAACCGATTAGAACTGCCATAATCGTACTTAGGATTGCTTGACTGAAGGTGAATATGATGGTAAATTGAATTCTTGGAGAAGCAATTACATCAAGGAATGGTGTCCCAGTGATGAGACCTTGCACAGTAACAGCGAGGACTGGGAACAAAATGAAAACCACTAGTAACAAGATAGGAAACGCTAATACTGCATATCTCACAATTCCTTGTGCACTCAAATTAATTTTCTCCTTTTATGGTGTCCTTGTTGTGTCCCACAGATTTAACCAATTGTTAAGATTTGATGATATTTGTGTGGAGTTCAAGAGGTAATTGAGTACACTCACCTCATCAGGATGAATAGCATATTGATACACACTTGGTAATGTGAGGTCAGTTCTAACTGGAAACATCCATTGATTAAGCGGTATCTCATTCTGAACTGTAGCATTCAGACAATAATCTATGAATGCTTTTCCGAGTTCTGGGTTAGGACCATTTTTGACGAGTCCCACTCCTTCAACCTGCATCCATGCCCAATACTGGTCTTCATAATAGAAAGGAGCTACAGCAGTATCTGGGGCAGTCCCTAGGTAGTTTGCTGAATAAGCTGGATCTGTTCCATAACTAACCAATAGGTGCTTGGTAGGATCGCTTGACCAAACTGACCAAGCTTCAGACCATCCTTCTTGGACATCTATATCGCTACTAACATTCTCCCACCAAGTTGTCCAGTCTTCGTCAAGTAGTTCATTATATACTGCAATCTGGGAGAGCAAGAAAGATAGTCCCGGGCTACTAAAGAGAGGATTCTCAGTGACAAGTGCCGATGCCAGTTCCTCTTCAGCTAGGTCTGAAAAAGTTAGATGTGCTAGTTGTGGATGAGTAGTTGTGTTTATTGTGTTCATTGAATAAATCAGTGTGACCAAACCAAAATCAAAAGGAGTGAGATAGTGGTCAGAATCGAGCAGGTTTACGAAGGTTTCATTTATCAAATTCAGATTTGGCGAAGTGTAAGGTTCTAGTACTTCCCTAGCAGCTTCTTGAAGAATGAGAATATTATCAATCCCAATCACTACATCAGCTAGTGGATTTGCAGACTCGGCCACTAATTTAGATATGATGCCATTTGCATCCACCTGAAGTAGGATAATCTCGACATCTACTCCGTACATCTCTTCAAATGGTGCAAAGGCTCTGTCGATGACCACTTCTGCACCCTCGTCCCCCCAGTCAAGGAATGAACTGTAGGTATAGACTACAATCTTGGATTCCTGTCTTGGTGTCCATGAAGTCAATACAGCATAGGATGCGATGATTAGAATTGCACCGATTCCTACAACAGCAATGATCTTTCTTGGATCTCTTCGGACGGGGTAATCAGTCATGCTAGACGTCATCAGATAGATTGGATGCAAGCATTCTTATAACGCTTCTTATAACAGTGTTATAGGAATATGAGGTGATTCATTGAGGCCACCTTGTGAAATGGTACAGAGAGACTATCTCCGAGTTGTCAGAATATTCGTAGCAAGATCATTGAAGGATGTTGGTCTGTCACAGACTGAGATTGCCAGCAAGATGGATTTGACGCAAGCTGCTGTGAGTAAATATCTGAGTACTCCACTTACCAACAATAAACTAACTAAAGATGTTGAACAACTCACACAAACAATCACTGAGTTAATTTTAACTGGCGAGGTTGGGTCAGATCAGATTGTTCGCGAAATTTGTTCAGCATGTATGAAATCTCGAATTGGTTCGACTCTCTGCCGGATGCATCAAGAACATGTTCCTTCTTTGAAATTGGTGAATTGCCAAATATGTTCTCAGCTCCTCGGTGGAAGAGATGATGAACTCAGGGACCGTGCAACAGTAATTGGAGATATGCTTGAAGCATTGAAGCTTATCGAACTCTCCGATTCTTTCGAAGTTATTGTTCCTCAGGTCAGAGCTAATTTCGTAACTTGTAATGAACACGCTGAGACCTACAAGGATGTTGCAGGAATTCCTGGAAGAATCACTGTTGTAAATGGGCATGCGAGAGCATTAATCAGCCCTCAATTTGGAGCTTCTCAACATACAGCTGAGATATTGCTAGAAGCCAAGAATACTTGGTCAAGAGTACGTGCGTGTCTTTGTGTAAGTGGACGAGATGAAGTTGTTAAGCTTGCTGAGAAGTCAGGGTTCAAAGTTCTATCATTGAAGGAACCAGAGAGTTCAGCTGGTAAGATAATTAGAGCCTTACAAGATAGTAAACATACTTTGGGTCCTCGAACATCATTTCCCGCAGTTCACGTTCCTGGTGGTATCGGTATTGAACCAATACTATATCTATTTGGACCAAGTGCAATATCTGTCAGTGAGCGGAGTATCAAGCTGAGTGATGACATCAGTATCTAACTTGTCTTACATCATTTTATTTTCGTCTCAACAGAATGAAACGAGATACATGACAGGGGTTTCTAGCGTTGGTTACCATTAGAACTGGTATGATGAAAGATTGCACAGACCTCCTAGAGGTCTATCAAGGTACACGTTGGTTCTACCGCACTATTAACGAAGGATATACTACTGTTGAGCAAGTCAAAGATGAACATAGAGGCCCTGCTTTCGAAAGGTGGGGTTGGTTAGTAGCTGAAGAGAAGGGTAAAGCTATTGGCGAGATAGTATTTAGAGCTGAGAAGAATCCTGTTTCTGGAAAAGTGGGCATAATTAGGAATCTCGATATTGATGTTCGGAATCAGAAAGCTACAATCGGTACACAGCTTACAAAAGCTGCTGAGGCTGTTCTTAGGAAAAAGCGAGTCGTGAGGGTTGTTGCAACAACTCCCCCTGCGGCTTACAAATACTGGATGAAGATTAACTATTTCGCTCGCGGTTCGATAATGAATATCAGTATATCTCCCACAAAACTTCCACAAGCAAGAACTCCAAAAGTAAAGACTGTATCTCTGAAATTTACCACTAAGCTTCCAACTTCCATGCGTTTTTCGCATATTGCTTATCCTGGCTCATTGGCTGAACTCGCTGCAACGATTATTGATGGCCGGAATAAGGGTAAATTGTTCGAATTTTACACTGATAATCGCTTGATGGGTGTTGGTGCTGTTGCTCAGGTTGATTCAAAGAATGCCAATTTTGTTGCTGATGTGACGAAACGTGGACTTTCTGTTTCTGATATTATTATTGCGAGAACTGCAGCGTTTGCGCTCAAATGGAAGGTCAAGAAAGTTAATTCGACTATCCCAAAGGACCAGCTCAGCATATTTACTGCTTCAGCTAAGTGGTCCTCGGAAATGTCGACCAATATCCCTGTAACACGACTATTGTGATTCCTCTTCACTACCTATGATGAATGGGATTGCCCAATTGGCAAATATGAGTGAAGCTCCGATGGCTGAGATACTTGCTAAGTTCACGTGCCAGGTTATGAATGGCAGTGTATTGATTCCTAATAGGAAGAATGCCCCAGCAAGCACAACAAAGAATATGAGATCCATGAGTATAACAGGTCGGATTGGATGACCTTTCCTCTTGCGGTAAATTGGGATTAACATAGCTATACCAAACAAAATGGCTGCGAGAGCAATTTCCTCAATTCTGAACGTAGCAAATCCAAAGGTACGTTCTATCTCAGTTGTTTCTCCCTCAGGTGTGAAAATCACAACTTTCACTACATGTTGTGCTTTGGTGTAGTTCCCAACATCAATGTGGAATGTGAAGGAACCACCAGTTATATCAACGGTGAGATTATTGTACTCTGGAACAACCACATCATCGACAAAGACTGATACATTAATTGTTGCCCAAGTTGAATCTACATCAATGACAAATTCAGCAACTCCAATAACAACAGCTGCTGTTGTTGCGAATCTCAGCTCAGGTAATCCATGGTTGTTTATCACGAGTATAATTTTGTATGAATATCTGTGTCCATAGGCATCATAAGCCTTGAATGTGAATGTGTGTTCACCTTCTGAGAAAAGGGTGGTATTGAACTGAACAATGTTCAATCCTTCATTCAGTGTGATATTATTGACGTCCGTCACTAACGTTCCATCAACATATAGTGACAGAGTTACGTTATCATATGGAGTCACGATTCTCACAGGAATATTACCTTCACCAGAGATTTCGTCATAAGTGGAAAGCCCTGATATGAAGAGCCTTACATAGTCAAGGAATATCAATTCTCGATTCAGAGTGAATGATTCTCCTTCTGGAGTATAGACAATGATACTGATTATGTGATTTCCATTCTCATATCTGCTTGAGTTAAGAGAATAGTTCCCCGCACCAACAGGAATTAAGGTGTGATTGAATTCTGGAACTAATTGTCCATCAACAGTGATATTGAGGTACACCTCTGCATAGGTTGATGTGACATTCAACCATAGATCTGTAACGCCGTTTATGGTAGCAAGCTCTTCTGGTGATATCATTTCAACACTTGGTGGGCCATGATTATTTACGAAGAACTCAATGTAGTATGAAGTGTATGCGTTTTCACCAGTTACGTTGTACTCAACGACAAATGTGAAATTAAGTAGTCCCTCTGGCAAACTAGTTGTGTTAATCGGTATCACTTGTTCTCTGATACCAATTGTGGTCTTATTGTAGTCTGGCTGGATGTTTCCTTCAACATAAAGTGTTAGATTCACTGGTTCGTACTGAGATCCAATAAGCAGGGTCAGGTTGAATACACCTGAAACCTCCGAGCCATACGCTGGTGATTGATGGCTCACTGTGATTGGTTGCCCGTCATTATCAACCAGATATTCCAAGTAATATACGTAATAGAAGGTTGTAGCTAGAACATTGTATTCGAAGACGAAGGTGAAGTTATCGTACCCCTCCCAGAAAAAGTTGGTATCAACAATAACACTGTGGTCTCCTGATCCAATTAGCTCATGATTATATGGCTCATAAACCACTCCATCTACCAGAAGAGTCAGGTTCAGCTCACCATAGTCATGTGTGACATTGAGGTCAATACTCTCAACACCACTGAGAGTGCTACCGTTTACTGGACTGTAAAGAGACACTTCGAAATTGAAACCATTGTTGTCTACAAAGTATAGTAAATAGTAAGTTTCCCTTTCCGCGAAGTACTCAAAGAAGAGGGTGAAGTTCAGCATTCCCTCTGGCAGGAGTGTAGAGTCAACACTGATTGCCTGGGCACCCGTGGTCAGGTTCTCATGGTCATGTGCACTGTCAACTGACCCATCAACCAGAAGAGTAAGGTTCAGACTTGGGAAATCGGAAGTGATTATGATGTTAATGTCAAAAGTTCCTGACACTGTACTCCCATTTGCTGGATTTGTCAGCGAAATAGAAATGTTAGGAGAGTTGTATCCTGAAACAACAAGAGCTTCAGTTGGTGTGATCAGGCCTAGGTCATTCTGCGTAGTAATAGTTGATTGCATATGAGTCTGAGCAGCTCCTACAAACATCATTGTGACAAAAAGAAGCGTGAACAATTTACTCGTATTTCTCATTCTGTAGCCTTCCTGATTCCCAATAATCTGATTTCGGGCGGTTAGGGCCCCGAGAAGTTGGAGTGCTTTTAAGGCTAGCGCCAGTCACATGAATGTACTGCCCTGATGATATTTCCTATTCTTCGGTTGGACTCTTTCTCCCATAGGAATCTCTTAGAATTCGTAAGAACCCATAACTTGTGAAATAACCCCCAATAAGTGAACTGAAAATGAGTAGAAGAGCTACGCCATTGACAGTGCTTGGTATGTAACCTAAATCTGTGAGGTGACTTGTTCCAACGAAAACCGCACATGTTAGACTGAGCATCAAAAGCATAATTCCAAACGCACAAGAAACTAGCGAACCTTGATCGTTCTGCGACATCAAACTCCACCGATTACTATTTGGTCAAGAGCCCATAAGAAGTTGCTGAGGGAATTTAGCCACATTTTATCAGAACATGTAATCTTATTAGAGTGATAAAGCAAGCAAAGAACCTAGTTTGGTGGTGTCTTCCTAATTGACCGTTGATGAAAACAAAGAACCTCTGATCAAGATTTGGTCACCATCTGAAAGACTTTCAAAACGTGTTCAGAAGCTCCGAGATCATTTCTATTCTTTCAATGAACGTGAAGAAACAAATGAGCCCTATGCATTTACAACTGGAACAGAGTGGGATGAGGTTTATACTTTCCATGACTGGGCAAATGAACCAGCTTTGTATCCATTCATGACTTCGATTGATCAGACTCTCAAAGCAATGGCTGTGAAGGTTGATCTTCCAGCAGGTTATTGGAATCAAGGTCTTGCTATGAGGAGAGCTGTCTTCTTTCATGAAGTTATGACTAAGTATATGCCAATAATAATCCTGGATGGTGAGTTGATTGTTGGTTTCAATTTCAACACAGCTCTCTCGAGGTCTCTCAACAAGTCGGAAACAAAGGCTAGGAACAAAGAGATGAACAAATGGTTTGAAGAAGCTTCTAGGTTGAACGAGAATGGAATAGGGACAGCTTCCAGCGCTTCTGGGCATATTATCCCAAATTATGCTAAAGTGATGAAACTTGGGATGAAGGGGATCGCAGAGGAATATCGAGAACTACTGAAGAGTGACATCACGCCGGAACATAGAGAGTTTGTTGAATCTTTGATACTTAGTTGTGAAACCGCACGAGATGTTGGATTACGCTACTCGAAAAAAGCTAAAGAACTTGCTTCAAATGAAACCAAACAAGAACGAAAGGAAGAACTCCTTAAGATTGCTGATATATTACAGCGAGTACCATGGGATGCGCCATCAACCTTCTGGGAAGCGTTACAGTCACTCTGGATAGTCCACATGCTTGTCATGGCTGCTGAGTCTTATCCAGGTGCGGGACTGTCACACGGTCGCTGGGACCAATACATGTACCCATTCTACAAGAAAGATATTGATGACGGAAGATTGACCCGTGAAGAGGCAAAGGAACTTCTGCACTGTTATTGGATCAAGCACAACTATGTCTATGATTATCAAGGACGTTTGGGTATCAACCAAGGCATTAATTCTAGTTTTGGCCAGCTTATAACCCTCAGTGGTTGTGGATCAAATGGAGAAGACCTGACAAATGATCTCACATGGCTAGCTCTCGAAGTTATCGAAGAGATGAACATGTTTGAACCAAAGCCAAACATAAGGTTGCATAAGAACACACCACAAGACTTCTTGATTCGCGTAGCAGAGATTGTATCAAAGGCTCAAGGGTCTCCCTTTCTGATGAACTTCGATGAACATAGCATAGATGGACTGGTCTGGCAAGGCATTCCTCGTGAGAAGGCTTGGGATTATGGTATCGTTGGGTGTCTTGAGAATACTATGCAAGGCAATGACCGTTCTGATACCGTTGATGTGAACATTAACTTAGCAAAAGCCGTTGAACTCGCTCTCAACAATGGAAAAGATACCATGTCTGGAATACAATTCGGACCAAAGACCGGTGATCCAACATCTTTCATAACTTTTGATGAGTTCATGAATGCTGTCAAAATGCAGCTTCAAGCTCTTGTTGAGCTCATGGTGAAAGCTGGTAACATGGCAGACACTGTGCGAGCAAAATATCAACCTGTGCCATACCTAAGCGCGCTTATGGATGATTGTGCAGTGAATGGCAAGGACGTCAATGAAGGTGGGACTACCTGGAATTTCAATACTCTCGAAGGGATGGGAATCGCTACCCTTGCAGACTCTGTGGCTGCTGTGAAGAAGATAGTCTTTGATGACAGGCGACTCACGATGCAGGAGTTGCTCACAGCAATTGAGTGCAACTTTGAAGGCTATGAAGAAATTCGACAACTACTCCGTTCAAAGGCTCCCAAATTTGGCAATGATGATGATTATGTTGATGAGATTGCCAAAGAACTGTCTGTCTTTTGGGCTAAAGAAGCTTTCAAACATAGGAACCCATTTACCGGTAGACACTACCGGGCTGGATATCTGTCTTGGAACTACTATGTACCACTTGCGCCATTAACAGGAGCAACTCCAGATGGAAGGCGTCGAGGAGAATTCCTCTCCGGAGGTGTAGGCGCTGTTCAGGGAATGGATGCTACAGGTCCAACTGCATCAATCCATTCTGTTGGTAAACTGAATCTTGAGACTATTCCTAACGGTGCTTCCCATACCATCACTCTCAGTCCATCAATGGTTCAAACTCCTGAACATATTGAGAAACTTGCCGCTCTGCTACGTGCATACAATGATGTTGGTGGAACAGCTCTTCAGATCAATGTAATCGACAGTAAAACACTTCGTGATGCCCAAAGAAATCCAGACGCCTATTCCAATCTCATGGTTCGTGTTACAGGATACAATGCATTCTTTACTCAGGTTGGTAGAGAATTACAGGAAGAGATAATTCAACGAACGGAGCATTCACTCTGATGACCACAACTGGAATCATCACTAACATTCAACGGTGTTCAACAGAGGATGGACCCGGTATACGTACCACTGTATTTCTAAAAGGATGTCCTATGTCCTGTATTTGGTGTCACAACATTGAAACCATAGATCCTGATCCTACTCTCGTTTGGTATGAAGTGAAATGCATAGGCGATGAAGCTTGCGTTCGTGCATGCCCCGAGAGTGCCCTTGAGATGACACCAGATGGCCTACGCATTGACAGGGAGAGATGTACAGTATGTGGAACCTGTGAGGAGGTATGTCCTACAGGTGCCGTAAAGGTGATGGGAAAAGTCTGGTCTTCTGATGACTTAGTACAAGAACTTCTTAGAGACAAGGTGTTCTTTGAAACATCAAAGGGTGGTGTGACGCTCTCTGGTGGTGAAGCTACCTATCAAAGCGAATTTGCAACTGAGATTGCAAAAGGACTACAAGTAGAGGGTATCCATGTGGCACTTGACACGTGTGGGTATTGCAGTGAGAAGGTTCTGAATGATATTCTTCCTCATGTTGACTTGGTACTATATGACTTGAAGACAATGAATCCAAACAAACATGAGCAATACACTGGAGTCCCTCTGAAAACTGTTCTCGATAACGCTCGGATCATATCTAAGAGCAAGAAACCTGTATGGATTAGAACTCCAATCATTCCTGAACATACGGATGATGAAGACAATATCCGCGCAATAACTCGATTCATTATTGATAACATGCCCACCGTAGAACGCTATGATCTACTCGCATTCAACAGAATGTGTGTCGACAAGTATGCTTTATTCGACTTGGAATACCCTCTCAAAGACTATGACCTAGTTTCAGAAGAAACTATGGAACATTTGACTCAGATTGCACGGGATGAGGGTCTCTCGAATGTTGTGTGGTCTGGAATGACTAAAAACTCAGATAACAATAATATTGCAAAAAATCCGGAGGTCAAGACCTGTGGTTGATTCCGTTTTAACCGATGAAGTTGTGAATGAAATGAAGGAGTTTCTAACTCCGAAATTCATGGTGACAAAAAACTCTGATGGAGAACCAAATGTAGTTCCTGTTCTGTCATGGACAGTCTATGAAGGCAACACACTAGTCTATGGCGATTTCATGACCTACAAAACCAGAAATAATGTGAATAATGGAAACAGTCAGATGTCTATTGTTGTGTTTACAACTGACCTCGATAGTTGGTTAATCAAAGCTGATTTTGAATCGTATCATCGCAATGATGAAGTTTACGAGTTTATTGCTCAGACACCTCTCTTTCGCTACAACCAATACACCAATGCAAGAGGTGCTGGAGTTGCAAAAGCAACATGGGCTAGTCCTAAATATGGGATTTCGAAATTATCAGTTCTCTCTGCTTTCTTGAAGGCAAAGATTGCCGGTAGAAAGGTGCCACTTCAGGAATCAGAAGAAGGAAACATGCCTTACAATGTCTTGAAGCGAATGGCACAGATGGCTGCTGTAAAAATCATTGCATATGTGGAAGATGATGGCTACCCTGTTGCATTTCCTGAATTTGGAATGCTCCCTGTCTCATCCAACCGGTTGGTAGTAAAGAGAGGTGAAGAACGACGACGTGCATTTTCTCTTAAGGATGGTATGCGCGTAGCTATCTCATTAGTGACACTTGAACCAGCCGCATTTCAACTGAAAGGTTTCTTTAGAGAGATTGATTCCTCGACTGGATATATTGAACTTGATCGTGTTTATACCTGCTCTCTTCCAAGACCTGGCATTAGAGTTGATAAGCCAATGCTTACCCCAGAACTGTAAATTGGTTTTTGTCACACCACAATGCTTTTTCTAACCTCTGAGTCTTCTCCCTTTGGTGTAACACTTGAATGTGTGGAAGTATACAGCCAAAGACGGTCGTTCAATAGTCGTTCGACATGCGATGGTTGATGATGCAAAGAACCTACATGGCGGTTTCAAGGATGTCGTTGGTGAAAATATGTGGCTTCCTACATTTACACCCAACTCTCATGTATCTGATTGGATGAGTTGGATACGGAGAACGGAAAAAACTCGAGAAGTACTTCTTGTTGCTTATATTGACGAAGAATATGCTGGTCATTTAAGTCTGCAACCTGAGGAATGGCATGCTTCCCAACATGTAGCAAAGTTAGGAATAATCGTCAGGAAAGACTGTCGAAATAATGGTGTTGGAAAATCACTCATGTTATCAGGCGAAACTGCAGCGAGAGAAAACGACTATCACAAAATCATCTTGAGTACATTCAATGATAACGAGGTAGCAATGAACCTCTATATTTCACTTGGATATCGAATTGTTGGGATTCGTAAGAATCACTTCAACATGCCCAAGGGCTTAATAGACGAAGTACTAATGGAAAAAGAGCTAGTTGAATAACTGCCAAGGTGCAATTCCATGTGGCGTACTATTGTTGACTATCTGCGTGAGTCCCCACAGAGACTTAAGGTGGCTGAAGCCATTGTACAGCATGGTTTTCATATTGAGGGTCCAGGAGTGATTAAGTGTGGCGACATTCGGATTCCACTAAAGTCATTGGGGAATGCTCTTGGAATTGACCGTCGTACTGTTCGTGCAACAACTGAGGATATCTGTCAAAATGATGAACTCTGTGAGTTTTTTTCATTACTAAGACCAGCTGGTCCTTCCCTTGAAAAGGTCCATAGTGTGCTTGGCTACGGTGTAGTGACAATATATGTTGAATCTCCTGGTTCACCCGGAATTCTATCAGAGGTCACATCCATGATTGCTGGTTATGGGATACCTATCAGACAAGTACTTGCAGAAGACGTGGCGATTTATCAGGAACCTTGCCTTAAAGTGATTACAGAGGAACCATTACCTGGACGAGTCATAGAAACCCTAGCAGACATCAAAGGAGTCCGAAAAGTCATAATCAACAAATAGATTTGAATCCGAATTACGAAACTTGAAAAGGGGTTCGACTTGCGAATTATAGAGTGTTTTTAGATGGATCCAGAAGCTGAAGTCACTCATCCAATTGATGAAGAATTTGCAGATGCACCTGATGAGAAACCCAGTGGAATGCATGAAGTCTGGATGTTAGCAATCTCACTTGGTATTCTTCAGATTGGTTTTGGTATTGTCACTCCGATATTCCCCTTCTATATAGAGTCCATGGGAATGGCTGGCATTGAATTAGGAGTTCTTGCAGCTTCATTCGCTATCGCACGAATTCTCCTTGCTGGTCCATTGGGTGGTCTATCAGATCGAATTGGACGAAAACCTGTTTTGATTATGTCACTTCTTGGATTTGCCTTAGCAAATGTTGTTTATGCTTTTGCTCAATCTGTACTTGTGATGGTTTCAGCAAGGGCTCTTGAAGGAGCGGTCTCTGCAGGCTTCTTTCCTGCTGCTAATGCCTATGTTTCCGATGTCACAACTTCAAGTAATCGTGGAACTGCGATGGGTTACCTCAGTATGGGGAATATGGTGGGTTTCATTGTTGGTCCTGCTCTGGGAGGATTTCTAGCCCAATTTCTGGGTATTCGAGTGCCCTTCATTTTGGCAGCCATGGCAACTCTCATGACAATGCTCTTTGTCTTCCTTGTCGTCAAAGAACCAGAGCGGAAAACTATCAGAGACACAGTTCCAAAGATACCCATTCGAGAGATAATTTCTCGAGCGCAGAGGTGCTATGGAATACTTGGAATGGCGATGTTTGCGAATATGTTTGCAATGGGTATTCTCGAAGTAGCATTTTTACTTGATGCAGTTGTTAATTTGGGTGTTCAACCGTATGAGATTGGGTCATTCTTCGGCGTTATTGGAGTAACAATGATAATTGGAAATGTTGGATTTGGTAAGTTATCAGACATACGAGGACGAAAATGGTTGATTGTAGTTGGTGCATTGGTTGGAGCTTTATCAATGGGCATGTTCATTTTTGCTCAAACCACTATAGACCTCCTTTTGGCTGGGATTGTTCTCTCAATAGGTATGTCAATGAGAGGCCCCGCAATTCAAGCACTAATTGCAGATGTGACGGATCCGAGTTCTTATGGAACGATGATGGGTGTCTTCGGTGCTGTTAGTAATAGCGCATATGCAGTGAGTCCTCTCATCGGTGGTCGAATATTTGATGACACAGGTTCTGCAGCACTTAGTCTTCTGATGGCTGGTGGTGTCTCTGTGGTTGGTGGTTTGGCTGCTATTTTCCTGCCGCGTGATGCTAGTACGGCTAGTTGCGTTGAAAGCCGAACAACGATGGCTGATAGTTTCGAGATTGTGGAAGATGAATAATCATTTTCTACTTGATTGCCGCTGAAACATAAGCCACAACACTAGAGTTGTCAT
>JBHLRC010000078.1:0-14364 GCA_048882965.1 Candidatus Thorarchaeota archaeon | reverse complement strand
TTCAATTCTGTGAAAGATGCTCTCACTTCACACATCACATCGTCCATAGCCATCACAAAGAGTGAGTTTACTCCGTGCCTTTTTGCCAGGGGATTTGGCAGCATACTTTCATAATTATTGTAGTGAATCTTGAACTGCCGTGTGAACAGCTTGTGCATAGATGTGCCCTTGTCTCCGAATTGCTTGTTCAGTTCTGTCAAGGTCTGTTGTGAAAAGTAGTCAATAAGTTGTTGAGTCTGCTCATCAGGGGCCATTGTGCAATCACGTTCTTGCTACTTACTTGCTTCAACCTTCAGCCACTGGTTGCCCTTGATATGCTTGTCTATGCGGTATATGGTAGTAACAATATGTGACTCCCTTCTGTGACCCTCACAAGTGGCTTCGCTATATATACTAAATCTGAGTAGTAATTCTTGTGAAATATCATGGCTCTAACAACTAACTCACGAACTAAATCTGTGCTGAAGAACAAGAAATCTTCGGATTTCACAACCCAGGCTTTAACCTATGCTTACATGACAGTCGTAAGGTGATTGACATGGTGTACGCTGAGCTACGTGTCCAATGGATCTCTGCTGATGCAGGAGTGACCTCTGACTGGTCACCCGGTGGTCACAGAACTGGTCAGTTAGTCTCAGAAACAGCATATCTTGTGACCAACCTATAGGAAGGTGTGAAAAAATATGGCTCTATCAAAGAACGATTACCGGTCTGCGTTGAAGAAAAAGAACGGGCCACAAACCCGTGCAATAACTCATGCCTACACCTACAGGAGGTAACATGTTTGCATAAGAGAAAAGCATCTCAAATCATTTCAACCCGTGCTATTGCTGAGATTTACTTTAGGAGGTAGAAATCAGTGAGCGGTCCATCTAAAGTTGTTAATTTTGGTTTGAAATATCAACAAAATTACGATTTTAAGTTCGGAATAACAAATCGTGCTTTGAGAATAATGTTTATATCCAAACCATTCATAAAAAATGGTGTGTCCCACAAACTATTTCTGTAGTTTGGGGGGAAGAAAATACGTGATGATGACGATGACACGAACCGGAAACCTCGCTATGCAGAAGTTCTGTCTGACTAGTGAGGATAAGACAATATGTGTCCAGTCATTTGGTGCATTGTGTAACGCTGGTCAAAGCGTTTCAGAATAGAGCAATGCGATTTCACATTAGAGTTACACCGGACAAATCTCCTATCTCCGAAAAATCGAAAGGTCGATTTTTCTGCAGCGGCCCTCGTTTGTGTGATCCGGGGGCCGTTGCAATCCGTAGGAAGTTGACAGACATGAACCGTGAATACAAAATCACAAATAGGGCAGCAAAACATGCGAGTCCGAAGAGGGCTTCAACTTCACTCATTTACAGAGATCACAACCTAAAGACAGAGTGATGAAACATCATGAGCAGGATGAAATCCTTCCTTGGCTTGCCAGATGCTACTGACAAGGTCATAAGACTGGCAAAAATCATGGGGATCTTGGGCCCTCTAGCCAATGTAATATTTACACTATCGACTACATTCTTTGTGATCTTTGTTGCAGAAGCACTTGGTGGCGGTCCTGGAATGTATCTCCAGGGTATGGGACTTGTGGGAACTCTAGTGGTTGTTCAGATGATTGTCCAGATCTCCCTCGACTATCCAACAGGTGCCGTAGGTGACTGGATAGGTCAACGGTACATCATCTCAGGTGCCCAGGTTAGTTTTGGTATCGCATTCCTTTTGATCTCCTTTGTCACCGTTGATACACCCTACGCTTATCTCGTGGGTGTCTATGCGTTGATGGGCTTTGCACAATCACAGGCAAGCGGAGCCTGGGGTGCTTGGTTTGATAACAACTATAGAGTTGCAATGCCCGGGGACACAGACCGAAAGCAGTACGGAGTTTTCTGGGGTCGCATGGGGATGATGATGCAGATAGTTTCCACTGCTTCTCTGATTCCAGGTAGTATCCTAGCTGTAGTGTTCTCACGAGCTTGGGTGTTCCAACTGCAGGGTATCTTGGCCTTTGTGTTTGCCATCGCAGTGTTCAGACTTGTGCGAGATTTCCCTGAGGTAGAGGAGCAGAGAGCTGCAAATGGCGGTCGCCCAGACATGGGTGAGTACTTTTCTATCCTCAGAGGTGGAGTTTCATATCTGTTCAGACATGCCTTCGTACGATACATTGCTGTAGGAACGATGTTAGCTGTGAGTAGTATTATGGTGTGGGGTAATCTCATTCTGTTCCCAATGTACTATCTCTATCTCATTACAGATGTTGGTGTTGCAAGTTTCAGGACACTACTCTTCATCCCGGGTATCTTCTCACAGGAACGTTCTGGGATCTGGTCTAGACGGTTTGAGCCTAAAAAATGGATTCCCCGGTTTAGACTGATGCAGACATGCGGATTCATCTTCTTCTGGGTGTTTGCCACGATTATGACTTTCTTCCCCCCTGCAACTACCAGTACAGATACGCTGATACTCTATTGGCCATTCACAACAATTGAGCTTCTGAGTCTTCCCGTCGAGAATATTGTCCCAATTGTTCTGATATTTACTACATTTGTTTCAACTAGTTTCTTTGGTGGTTTTGCCGAGATACTTACACAGAGGGTTTTGATTGATGTCATTCCAAACAGAATCAGAAATTCAATGTACTCTCTATTTCCTACACTCGCAACGCTGTTTGCGATTCCACAGATTGCCTTGTTTGGCTGGTTAATCACTATCATTGGTTTCCCAATGACTCTCGCCGCATGTGGACTCATATCACTCACTGGAGTCATGCTTATCATCCACGGGTTTAGACACGAGGCTCCAGAGCCTGATGGAGAGGCTTGGGCAAATGGTGATGCAATGCTTCCACTGGAGGAACCAGAACCAGACCCAATCGGTTTGGATCTGCTGGATGATGAATGGGAGTCTGAAACCGAGGCTGGTGGGACAGAGAGTATCTCTGAAGGTGTTCATTTAGACGATTGAGAGCTTATGGAGGCTGCATGAAATGGTAGCCTCCCCCTCTTTTATCTGCCAGCACAAAGTTAATACTTACTCTCGTTGATTGAACATCGGTGCTTACAATTGTCTGAGAGACCTCAATTCTTGACAGTTTCTTACTCGGGCTCAGGTCTAGATACCATGGGTCATGAGAGGAAAATGATTCGTGAGAAAGATGTTAAGTTCGATGGAGAAGACGGTTCCCTAGAAGTCACTGATGTTAGGATTGTGTGGTACAAAAAACCATCCCGATGGGGTTCTGCAAAGAAATTTGGTGCTCTTGCAGGAGCAGTAGCTGGAGCAGCACTTCTTGAAGGTGCGGGACGTCAAATGGGTGGAATAGGTCGAAGTGTCACACGGTCATTAGCAAGAGGTATCACCTATGCTGCAGTTGGAACAGCAATATCTTCATGGACTGCTGATTCATTCTACAACAGAGACAAGGATGGTAATACTGAGAGTTTAGCCCTCCCTGTTTTAGCTATTAGCCAAGCTACTCAGAGTGGCAATAGACTGATTGTGGAACTCAAATCTGGTGGGACGATGGAATTCCAGTTCAAGCAAAAGAGAGTAATCCCTTCAGTAATTGCAAACGTTTCTTCAGCACAACAACAAGGCAAGTGTCCGTACTGCGGAGCAAATGCAGGAAATGCTTCCAAATGTCCCAATTGTGGTGGTGTAATCGAAGGTGGCGGAGGCGGTGCTTCTTCCCAAGAGGCTGGAGGACCTGGAGGAGCGGGTTCAATGACCATCCAATATCAGGATCGAGATGGTGATGGCAGACCAGACTCTGTAACCGTAACTGGCGCAGACATGCCTGGCGGCGCTCAAGCTGGATTCTGTATGAATTGCGGGACTCCTTATCCTCAGGGCGCTAAGTTTTGCAATAAATGTGGACAAAGAATATCATAAATCGAAGTTATGAAGGGCTCATCACGAGCCCATCTTTCTCTCTTTTTCTAGCTCATCGAAACAGGTCATCTTCCTTAGATCGGACAATGTCCTTCGCATTTTCTTCTCCAGCTTGATATTCGTATCCTCGAACTATTACAACTGGAACTCTTTCACCTGCCTGTCCCATAAGCGGTTCTGTTAATGAAGTAATTTCATCAACTTGACAGACTGTTGACCGTTTCAGAACTCGACCTTGAAGGTCTCTTTTTCCTTTGTTGTGTTTGAACGCATTGATTCCTGCGCACCCAATGGCCACGTTTATTGATCCCTTTCTCCAAGGTCTTCCTTGAGTATCTGATATTATAACCGCTAGAGTCTTTCCTGTTTCTTTCATCAGTGAACTCAGAATATCCGCAGCAGACTTGTCTGGGTTATTTGGGAGAAGAATGTATTCTCCATCGGGTACGTTTGATTTATCGACACCACTGAAGTTGCAGATCAAACCTGAGTGAGTTTCCGTTATTAGCACTCCGTCACTTCTGATGACTTCATCTGACTCAAGAAGGGCAAGCTCTACATGAACTGGGTCAAACTTGTTTCTCTCTGCAATCTCTATAGCCCTCTCTGACACTTTAACATCAGCTGCTTTTACAATGCGGTTCTCGGTCTTGGAAACGACCTTGGATGCAATAACGAAGACATCGTTGTCCATGACATCCATCCCCATTTCTTCTAATGCATTGATAATCAACTCAACAATATCATCACCTGCATTGATAACTGGAATCGATGATATGGGAATTGCACTGATGTTTTTGGTCTTCATGTTCTAATCATGTTGTCAGTGTTTTTCCATCGGAAAAACCTGTTCATCTCAGGTTTCCCTATGGATAGAATTGGGATATCTGTCTTAATATCCTTTCAATGAACGTTTCCTTCCGTAATATGACTTCAAAAGTGCACGAAGTGTTACAAAACCATAGAAAGAGGCGTTTTGAAGGGATTAGTAACAGAAATCATTAATATACCAATAAAGAAATCTCACTATTCAACGCAGAATGCCGTTTCGTGGGGAAATCTATCCTGACGAATTGAAATCCAGAATGATTCAAATTCTTTGGAGATAATAAAATTGAGTCCATCGAAAAAATCCAAATCCAAGAAGGCACCCAAACCCAAGCAATCAGATAATCCAGCCCCAGTTATGACAGAATCTGGAGACATTAAACAGGGTACTATTGCGAAGTTTATGAGAAAAAGGACTCAGCTCGTGGGTTTTGAAACAGGACTCAACAAACACACACAATATGCTATTGAATTTCTAGACAATGCTATTGACGCCCTTGAGAGTTGGTGGTGGAAGGCTAAGCGACGTCCTAGACTCCAAGAACGAGTAGATCCTCAAGTAATAGATGAAGTTCGAGCTAAGCTGGAAGAAGGTCAGATTGACACAATTGCTCTTAGTAAACAACTTGAACGAGATGTTAGAGCTGGGAAGGAAGTCGAGATTCCCCCGAGGCGCAAGGAGTCAATAGATGATGGAATTACTGAATTTAGAAAGTTCGTGGTTCCTCTTAGATCTTTATTGACCAAGAGAGAGCCTTTAGTTGTTATCGAATTGAAAGAGGTTCAAATGCCTGATTTAGTTCCAATAGATGATGAAGAAGGCTTCAAGGTCTACGAATTCACATGTTTTGACACTGGCGTTGGAATGGTCCCTGATGACCTTGAGAAATTCGGAATTTACCTGGCATCCAGTAAATCAGAAAAGCTGAGACAGACACGAGGAAGCCAGGGTTTTGGAGCGCCATCCGCGTTCAGTGATGCTCAGAATACAACTGGAAAACCAATATTCACGATTTCAAAAAGATTCGCAGCTGATGAAGCTACAGTCACAAACTTCTATACTACTACTGCAAACACAAAAGACCACGTTGGCGGTCCAATAAACTTGGACCTCCCATTTCATCATGGGACCTATATCAAGTTGTATTATCTAAACATCCAGTACCGTCGTGGGTATGCGGATGTTTATGCTGAGATGGCTTCATTACTAAATTCACATGTGACAATTATCTTCATGGACCCATACGGTGTTGTAAACATCTATCCTCGAAAAGTGAATGCATTTCCTGAAGAACCCAAGTATGCTCAGCCTCACCCTGCAAGTATCAGGATTGGTGAATTCCAAGACTTACTTCGAGAAACAAAAGAAACCGACTTACGAGGATTCCTGACCAAAGCATTTTGCAGATTGAGTACTAATAAAGCAAAGACCATCGTATCAAACGCAAGTAAAGATCTTCGAAGAAGACATCTTGATGACCTAAAGATGAGTACCCCCACAGATTCACTATCTAAAACCGAGGTTGAACTGCTCTACCGTTCATTTTCAAATGAAGATTATATCGCACCACCCACTGACACAGTTGTCCCGGTGGGTGAAGAGATATTTGAGCAGACAATACAAATGGCATACAAACCCGATTTCGTTACTGCAGTTACTAGGAAGCCCACCTCAGGAAAAGGTCTCTCCTTTGCAGTTGAAGTCTGCATTGCTTATGGTGGAGAGATTAAACCTGCAACATCTGCACCTATGGTGCTTTGGAGATTTGTTAATAGGGTTCCAAAGCTTCGAGACAATAGTGATTGCGCAACCTGGAAAGCGACTGCTTCTGTGAATTGGAAGAACTACAAGGTAACAACTTTTGACAATGGGATTCCTCGAGGTCCAATAATGGTCTTTATTCATGTTGCTGGTGCTTATGTTCATGTGATGTTTAAAGGTCAGAGTAAGCAAGCCCTTGCAGAGGATGAAGTACTCCTTAGAGAGATCAAACTGGCGCTTGAGGATGCCGGTAGAAAATTCAGACGATTCATAACAAGACGTGAAACAGCAAGAAGAAAGGCAAAGCGTGCAGGAATCTTGGCTATGTATGCAGATCAATTCGCTCAGAGTTTGGTAACAATCGTAAATGATGGTCATCGAAAACCACTCTTTGATGCTGAAACCATTGCTAGTCGTTTACGTGACTCTATTACTGGGTTTGAAACAGTCGAAGATCAGGAGGAAACTGAAACAAATGGCGTTGGTACGGATCTTGTCGCGGACATTCCGCTTGATGGTAAAGATGAAGATATCACTGAAGGAGGTGAGCTTGAATGAGCAGTAAGAAGAAAAAGAAGAAAGAATTGACAGAAACAGTTCAAGCTACTCTGGGTGATGTATTAGAATCCAAACCAAAGAAGAAGAAGACCACCAAGAAGAAAGCCGAGAAGAAAAAGGCTCCAACGAAGAAGACCACCAAGAAAAAAGCTGAGAAGGAAGCTCCAAAGAAGACTACTACTAAGAAGAGGACCACTAAGAAGAAAGAATCCACAAAGAAGAAATCTACAACCAAAAAGGAAAAGCAAGCCAAGAAAAGAAAGCCTTCTGCGAAGAAGAAAAAGAAGAAAACACCTTCAAAAAAGAAAGATGAGGCCGCTCCTGAACCTGAAACCGAATTCAGTTTAACACAGCTCCCTGGAGTAGGAGTAAAGCTAGAAGAGAAACTGAAGAAGGCAAAGTATGAAACTGTTGAGAAAATCGCTCGAGCGAGGACAACCTCAATGGCAAAGAAGATTGATGGGTTAAGCAAATCTGGTGCTGAGAATCTCGTCGACGCTGCAAAGGACCTCGTTAAGAAGAGTAAGGCCCCAACTGAGTCTGTTGAACCTTCAGAAGGTTCCGATATTGAAGAGGCTGGTCCTCCAAGACTATCACTTACAGATGTTCCTGGTCTGGGCGCAAAACTTGCATTATCAATGGAACGTGCTGGATATGACTCTGTAGCAAGGATTGCCCGGGCAACTCCTAGTAACGTCGCCAAAAAAGTTGACGGATTAAGTGCTGCAAAAGCTGAGAAGATTGTCAGTGCCGCGAAAGATTTGATGCACAGTCAAGAGATAGAACGTCTGACAGGTGAGCCTAGTATCGTAGTGACTGCGAAGCAAACGAAGGAAGCAAAGAAACCCCCATTGAAGGATGAACCAGTGAAAAAGGTTCCTAAGAAGACATCCAAGAAGAAACCAAAGGTAGCTCCAAAGAAGAAAGTTCCCACAAAGAAAGAAATGAGAAAGAAGAAAGCACCACCAAAGAGAAAGAAGCCTAAACCTGTCAAAAAGGACTCTGGATTACCAATACCTAAAGCTGTACAGGAGCTCGCAGTAGAATTAAAGGAGAATTGGATGGTTGCAGAAGAAAAAGCAAAGGCTCCAAAGAAAGAGGGTGAGGAAGCTGAACCACAGATTGAAACTGTCGAGGTTCTCAGCCTTACCGCTGATGACACAACTGAGCGGATTGTTGACACAGCATTAGATATACTTAACGAAACAATGACGAGTGGTCGACCTGCGTTTGACATCCCCAGTAGGTCTGGTGACAATATTGTGTGGGATGAGATTCGAGATCTCCTGCTTCTGGGAATGCGTACTATTTCCCGACCATACCACTCTCTGGCATCAGTTGTTGATGCAACAAGAACTGCTCGAGTAATGGAGATTGTGTTCAATCTTCTCAAGTTGAATCTACATGCAACAAAAAGAGAGGTATTCTACAGTGATGTCAACCTATTCAGAGAGCAGAAATATAGTGACAAGATTATCGAAGATGTCGCCTCAATGATTCAAACCACCCGAGACAGCATTCATGTTGTGGCATCTGCCCGTGGATCCGCAATGGGTCGAGTGACAATCCGCGATGGTGGGGATTTGATTGATCTCACAAAGATGGGTACTGGTGGGTGGGCAGTGACGCCATTTCTGGATCAGCTTGAAATAGTTGAGAGCGATGCGGAATTCATCATATTATCCGAGAAAGACGCAGCTGTCATGCGACTTGCTGAAGCCAAATATTGGAATCGCCAGCCCTGTATTGTTCTCACTGGAAAAGGTACTGGTGATATTGCGACAAGAGCTTTTCTTAAGATGCTTGTAAAGGAACTTGAAATTCCTGCTTTCGCCTTGGTTGACTCTGACCCATATGGACACTACATATACTCCGTTTTTCTACGAGGTAGCAAACGATTGAGCTATGAGTCTCCCTTTATTGCGACACCTGAACTGAAGCTTTTGGGTGTGTTGAGTCGGGATTTGGATGAATATAAGATTCCAAAGGCAGTCCGTATTCCTATGCAACCTGCTGACATCAAGCGAGTGAAGGACATGCTGAAGGAACCTTTTGTCAGGCGAAACAAACCATGGGTCGAGGATCTAGAGCTGATGCTCAGACTCAAAGAGAAAGCCGAGATACAAGCTTTTGCCAGCCACAGTTTTGAATATCTGACTGATGATTATCTACCAAGGAAGCTCGAAACTGGCGATTGGATCTAGAGCTGAACCTGTCCTTGCCATAAGTGAGTGCTTATTACATAACATGAGGTTGGAGTCGTAACCATAGAGAATTCCAGGTGACATACCAATAATGATCTCAAAAGTCGGGACAGAAGTAATCGACAGCCATGCACACTTCTTCACATATGATACAATCAAACGTTGGATTGATAGGGGTGCTTCATTAGAACGAATGCGGAATCGAGTGAATTTTCAAACTGATATGCCAGAGTTGACCATTCCTGATGAGAACTGGGATGCTGGTCAGATGTGGGTTGATGAACTCGACAAATATGGCATCACCGCAATTGGAATGATGATTGGAGAAGAAGTGTGGGATGAGTTCAATGAGACTAGGAAGCGATTTCCTGGGCGTTTCTTAGGTTATGCGAATATTGATCCTTCTCAAGAGAATGCAGTTGAGACTGTGAAGAGAGCTGGAAAGGATGGATTTCAAGGAATCAAGCTTTACCCAAGCTCTGGGAACCTTCACATGTATGACGAACGGGTCTATCCAATCTATGAAGAAGCCAAGAAACAGAATCTTCTGGTCATACTTCATTTTGGCATAACAATCGGAGACCAAGCCAACCTCAGATATGGAAATCCACTTGACATCCAAAAACCAGCTCAGGATTTTCCGGAATTGAACTTCATGATAGCTCATTTTGGAGCTGGTTTCTTTAGAGAAGTACTGATGCTTATGTATCAGGTACCTAATGTAGTGATGGATACAAGTGGTAGCAACATGTGGATGAAATATCAGGATGTAGATCTCACTATCACCAGAATCTTCGAGAAGGCTCTTACCGCTGGAGCTTCTTGTAGAGTGGTATTCGGAACCGATTCATCATTCTTTCCCAGAGGGTTTCGATATAACATACTGGAAGAGCAATACAATGCAGTTAAGTCTCTTTTACCGAAATTCAACTATACACAGGATGATGTTGACCTAATCTTCAGAAACAATATTTTGCGTCTAACAGGGTTCAAACCGAGAAAAGTATAGGAAACTATGCTTTCCTTATCTTCTTCTCAAGACCCTTGAGTTTCTTCTTCTCTTCACCCTCGCGGTATTTTGCAGCTGCTTCTTGGTATTTTGACAAAGCATCCCTAGAGTTCCCTTGTTTTGCTAGTTGATCTCCTTGATCTTCAAGCTCTTTACCCCATTCAACATAGGCCTCTCTCACTTTCTCTGAACAGCGGGCTCTCTTCTTGGCGTCGGTGCTGAACATGTAGAGTTCTCGTGCTTTTCTAAACTGTACAATCGCCCATTCGAACTCCTGCACTTTCATGTGATTTTCTCCTTGGTCAAAATGAAATCTTGCCATTGCGTCGTAACCCATGTCTACCCGCTTGATGCTTTCCGCTACACCTTTTTCATTGCCTGCTTTTTCGAATAATAACTTCGCAATCTCAAATGATTCAATTGCTTTCTCGTGTTCGTTCTCTTCGAGATGCTGTTCACCATATTCAAGTCTTGCTTTCCCCATTGCTTCAAAGACGTAATCTGGATATTCAAACTCATCTGCTGATAGAGAGACGCCACAATTGGGGCATGCTGGAGTCTGGAGTTCTTGGAGAGGGCCTTTGAGTCCTATTCTGTCTGGTTTTCCAACCACTACATCAATGAATGTCGTAGTTGTGCTTCCTCTTCCTTCAGGGAACAGGTGTTCTACCGCTTCCCTCGTTTCCTCTCTAATCTCCTTAGGTGCACCATCAGGAAACAGATGATCGAGCGCCTCCTCAGTGGTCACTGGAACTTCCTCATCATAGACTCTAGGTGGTTCAATCTCCTTGAAAGGCATGCCTTCCTTTATTTCCCCAACACCCTCCTCCCAGGACATATCTGTACTCTTCCCTTCTGGAACGGCTGGTTCTCTTTCTGATTCACCTATTGGTAGAAGTGGGGGGCCCTCATCAGATATAGACCCTTCAGCTACAGAGACTTCTTCAGCTTCTGGCAATGCTTCTGTTGATGTTGCAGGTGCTTCCGATGCATCCCAACTCAGATCTTCCTCCACTGGAGGTAATTCCTCATTCTCTTTTCCTGCTACTTCTGTTTCAGCTTGTATGTCATCAAAAACTGATTCATCTAAGATAGATTCTTCCTCAGTTTCATCAGTGAGTTCGGATTCTTCTAGGATTGGCTCTGGTGGAGCAGTTGGCAAGTCCTCAGGCACTTTGTTTCCACAACCTATACAGAATGTCGATCCTTTCCTAATTCGTTTATTACACGATGGGCAGACGACTTGATCCTGCATTTCTGAATCGCATTCCTATAGATAGACGGTGCTATTACTACGTATAAGAAATTCAAAGCTACACATATGAACTGATTTCGTACAAAATCATTGATTGCGCAATTGATAGTCATCGGATATATAGGAAGAAATAGGTGACCAACGTGATTAACCACGCTAGCGTGACTCCTGCAACCCCCTGTTCCAGAGAATGTTGCCTTAAGATTGTCCTAGAATGGATTACAAGAAGCCAGATAATTACCACTGAATATGCGATAGGTCCAAAGACATAGATCAGTGCAGTACCTGGACCTCCAATTCCAGCACAATGCACTGAGATTTTCCATTTCAGGGAAACCAACATCACTCCTAAGGTCACTGTGAAATATGCAGCCGCTAATGTGCTCATTACAAGACAATCGAAGTAGTTGTAAATCGTGAAGGCTATGACATCACATATCATAGAAAATAGGAAGAACTTCGTTCTAGTTTCTCGTGCTGAAACATCAAGATCTACATTGCCTTTCCATGCCTCATACACAATCGGTGCTGGAGGTAGGATGACCATCACAATGGTGCATATGAGAATCGAGGATAACGGTGTTAGTACTGGGCCTAAACCAATCGGTGAAGCCAGAGAAAAGATGATTCCCACATAGAGATTAACTAGAGGTGCAGCAGTAAGGCGTGATATCACTCGGGACACAGTTACACTTGGACCTGTCAGATCTAATAGTTCGTCGTGATACTTCACTAGATTCACCGAGTTGCTTCAAATGTTTCAAACCGAATCTTCAATCTTTTCTTCGGACAGGAGGTAGGAATCTTCCAGTGCGATTCATGTATTTTTGATATTCTTCGCCGAATTGTTCTATCAACATACGTTCCTCTCTCCGCGATATCCAGTGGAAGGGGATTGCAATCATAATTGATAGAAAGAGCATGAGAAAGTTTGAGGCGATTAGCGACACAGCTATTGAGAACAGAATGAAGACTGTATACATAGGATGTCTTACATGTCTATATGGACCAGCTTCAATCAACTTGTGCGCTTTTTGAATCTCAAGCTTTGCTGAGTATTGATACCCGAGTGTTCGATGAGTCCAGAACAGGAGTCCAATAGAGAATACAGCTAGTGCAAGTCCGGTCCATCGAATGATTATGTGCATTTCAATATGTGCCCAGAATATCCAACTTGGAAGAAGAATATAGACGAACATTGTGGCAAAGAAAGCAATAATAGCTACCGAGAGAAAGGCTGCTGGTGTGTCCATCGATGATTCTTCTCTTTCACTCTCTCTTCCTAGGTTTTGACTCCTATAATAGATGCGAACAGCACCGAAAACTGAGTATGTCAATACAAATATGATACGAAACAGGAGCTCTTCTTCCATATCATCAACTCCCACGAGCTACTGGTTATATGACAACAAGCTTTTTCTTTGTCCATTTAACACCTTTGAGATAACAGAACACCCAGAAACTGCTATGGATGTGTACAAAAACATGACCGCCATGCCAAAGCGTGAGATTTTCGAGAGGATTATTCAAAATATTACTAGTAAGTTCCCTGATGTATATGCCGCGCTCTTCATCAGCCCTGAAGGATTTCCAATCAACACTTGGGGTGTCACACTTGAAAGAGCTGAAGAGATTTCAGCCTTACTGAGCGCACTGATTGGTAAGACATGGGAGATTGTGAGGGGTGTTAAGGAAGGCGGGGAGCTGGCTTTCATCCAAATTCAGACAAATATGGGTGGAATCAGAATAGCTCCACAAGAGGAGTTCATTCTGGTCACTCTGACACGTGGTTAGACGATTGGATCAATTGCAAGCATTGTTTTCTTCTGAAACTAATCCTTCTGTTTGAATTCTATAGTTTGATTTGCAATAGCTGAATAGATATAGGGTCCTCACTCGGTTCGTTCACTAGTGTAATTTTTATACTCAGTGAATTGACTCTATTACGTCTACATACTCAACAAAGTCTAGATTGAAGTTGGGTCATATAGGGAGGTCTTCTACATGTCACCAAAGAAGGCAGCAGATGAAACAAAAGACGACGAGGAACTTGATTACGAAGAATTTGAAGGAGCTGAAGAGGAAACTACTGAAGTTGGTGGAGATGACGCCAGCGTATCAGGGATTGAGGTCACCGATTTACCAGGTGTAGGTCCAGCTATTGGTAAACGCTTGGCTGAATCCGGATACAAGAACGTCGAGGCGATTGCAGTAGCATCACCAGGTGAGCTTGCTGCAGCAGGGTCAATTGGTGAAACTACGGCAACTAAAATTATCAAAGCAGCTCGTGAAATGCTGGATATTGGTTTTGAAACGGCAGATCTTTTCCTAGAACGACGAAAGACTGCTGGTCGTATATCTACGGGGTCAAAGGCTCTGGATGAACTTTTTGCAGGAGGATTGGAGACTCAATCCATTACTGAGATGTATGGATCTTTCAGGTCTGGAAAGACACAGATTGCACATCAACTGGCTGTGAATGTACAACGTGCACCTGAAGAAGGTGGATTGAGCGCAAAAGCTATCTATGTTGATACTGAAGGGACATTCCGACCAGAACGCCTTGTAGACATGGCTGAGGCTTATGGGATGGACTCATCCAAAGTTCTGAAAAATGTGGTCTGGGCAAGAGCTTACAACTCTGACCACCAGATTCTCCTTTGTGACCAGGCAATGGAGATGGCAACTGAACATAATGCAAAACTCTTGGTTGTAGACTCAGTCACTAGCCACTTCAGAGCTGAGTACACAGGAAGAGGCACTCTTGCGGCGAGGCAACAGAAACTTAACAAACATCTTCATCACCTGCAAGGAGGGGCAGAGATCAACAACATGGCTGTCTACATTACTAATC
>JBHLRC010000077.1:0-14468 GCA_048882965.1 Candidatus Thorarchaeota archaeon | reverse complement strand
ACAACACATTTCCAACCTCGATTCGATGAAGATACTTGTTGATGAGGTTGAGAAGGAAACTGATTCCTTAGAGTCTATTCTGAATGAGTTAGAATCAAAATTAGAAGATGCAGAAGTCACATTCAGAACTGATATACGCATCTTGATTAATGAATGTAGACATCTTGGGGACAGGACGAAGCCCAAATGAACGTGTTCTCGCCCCTCAGAGATGAAATTGCCAGTTTCTTGAGAGCCAATGGCTTAGTGAAGTTCACTGAGATTCAGGAAAAGGCAGTACCCATGCTTTTAGAGGGTAAGGACAACATACTCCTTCTATCACCTACAGGAAGTGGGAAAACTGAAGCGGCCCTTTTACCACTCCTACATCGTCTAAAGAGTCTGCAAGATTCCAGGGAGTTGTTTGGATTCTATATCTTGTACATTACTCCACTCAGGGCATTGAATCGTGATGTGTTCAAAAGAATCGATGGACTTTGCAAGCATCTCGGACTGACTGTTTCTGTTCGCCATGGTGATACAACTCAGTATGCCAGACGAAAACAAGCAATCAAACCCCCTAACTTACTGATTACAACACCAGAGTCTCTTCAAGCCATACTTCCTGGGAAACGACTTAGATACCATCTTAGAACTGTCTTTGCTGTCATTATAGACGAAGTGCATGACTTGGCAGACAGTAAGAGGGGGGTTCAGCTCAGCCTTGGTCTAGAGCGACTTGACAAGCTGATTGGTTCTCCAGTACAACGCATCGGACTCTCTGCAACTGTTGGAAACCCAAAAGAAGTTGCATCGCTGTTGGGAGGTGTAAAATCTGCAAAGACTGTGTGGGCTGGATACGGCAAAAGGCAGATGGATCTGAGGGTAGAAGTACCAGAGCCAACAGACACACATAGAAGACTAGCTAAGAAGATCTCATACCCACCTCACTCTGTTGCACGTTTAGAACGAATTGTGGAACTTATCAACAGTCATCAATCAACGCTTGTATTCACAAACACTCGCTCATTTTCCGAGGTGTTGGGTGCAAAAATGCTAGCTATTTCTCCGCCATACCAGTTCGATGTCCATCATGGCTCTCTGTCAAAGACTGCACGACTTAATGCTGAAGATAGGCTGAAAACAGGTACTTCAAAGGCAATTATAGCCACATCAAGTCTGGAGCTTGGAATAGATATTGGCTTGGCAGATTTGGTGATACAGTACTCATCCCCAAGAGAAGTTGCTAGACTACTTCAGAGAGTGGGAAGATCCGGTCATGGGATTGGGAGGTCATCCAATGGAGTAGTCATAGCAACAGTCAATCTTGACGACATAATTGAGTCGGGAGTGATTCTCAGGCGTGCTCGCAAGAACAAGGTAGAGGACGCAGGAATTCCGAAGAAATCGTGGGATGTACTAAGCCAGCAAATTGCAGGATTACTCCTTGATGTTGATGAGATTGATAAGGAAGACCTCATGGGACTCATTGGCTCAGCTTATCCCTTCTCAAAGACCAGCAAGAAAGAGTTGGACTCGTTGCTGGAGTTCATGAGCAAACGTAGAATTATCACAGTTGATGATGTGATTGTAAAAAGAGGGCCACGAACTAGAGTGTTCTACTATGACCATCTTAGCACTATCCCGGATGTGAAACAGGTAAACGCAGTGGACATGACCACTCGTACCTCAATTGGAGTTCTTGATGAGGACTTTGTTGCATCCAATGTTGAAACTGGGTCTATTTTTGTCATACGAGGCAGGCCTTGGAATGTTGTCAGTATAGATGATGAAACGGGAGAAGTCATGTGTGTTCCTGCCGGTGGGACTGACACAGAGGCACCCCGTTGGGTTGGTGAAATGATACCTGTCCCCTTTGAGGTTGCATCGGAGGTTGCAAAGGTCTGGAATTCTGTTCTAGACAAAGGCCCTAAGATTGCAAGTAAATTGCTGCAAAAGGAGTATGGAATATCTAAAGATTCACATGATTATATACTTGAAACATTGAGAGCTAGTAAGAATCATCTGGGGAAACTACCTTCAGAAGACCGCTTCGTTCTTGAGGACTTCGAGTCAGGGTTGGTATTGCATGCTCCATTAGGGACCAAGGCCAATGAAACTCTTGGTATTGTAATTGCATCCCTCTTGACTACAAGATTTGGTGTTGAGGTGGCTGTTGAGAGAGACCCCTATCGTATACTCTTCACAGCAGGGAGGAGAATAAATCCTAACTGGGTCATAGATGTACTGCAGGAGTATTCTGGAAAGCAGGTTTCAGTCATTCTTCGTCTGGCGGTAAAGCACACACAGAATTTCGCATCGAGATTCATTCATGTCGCACGAAGAATGGATGTTATCAAGAGAGATGCAAAACAGAAGGAGGTTCCCGTCAAATACCTAATCAAGTCGCTTGAGGGAACTCCTGTGTTTGACGAGGCAATGAGAGAGGTTTTGGATGACAAAATGGATGAGCAGAGGGTCATGAACGTGTTTAACAGATTCTCCAAGGGTAATCTCAGTGTTCATATCACGACAACTGAAACACCATCCCCGTTGGCCCGTCTCATAATTGAGGAGAAGACACGTTTTGAAGTCATGGGAGAGATTACTGAAGAAGATGAAGTACTTCGGATGATGGAGGAAAGGTTACTCTCCAAGAAGTTCAGACTGATATGTATGGCAAGTGATCATTGGAACTCAGTAAGGACCTTGTCGACACTAGATGAAAATGTGAAGTGTCCTATCTGTGATTCTAGAATGATTACAGCTATACCACCGACACAGAAGGATTTTCCTAAGATTGTTGCCAAACGAGTACGTGGGGAAAAACTATCAAAAAGTGAAGAGAAGCAATTTAGAGCAGCGTCTCTTGTTGCCGAACTTGTATCACGCTATGGAAAGACGGCCTTACTGGTCCTTGCAGGACGAGGAATTGGAGCGAGAACAGCTTCCAGGATTCTCAAACCAGGACTGACAGAAAGGCTAGAGATTCTTAGAGCTATTGCCAAAGGAGAATTGGAATATGAACGAACCCGACCGTACTGGTAGGTCAAAGAAACCAATGATTGTGTTTGCAGGAAGAAGTAATGTTGGAAAGAGTAGCACAATTCGGGCGTTGACAGGAAAGAAGGTTCGGATAGGAAAGAAACCCGGGAGCACACGTTGGGAACTATTGATTGATTTTGGTCCTATTACGATTGTGGATATCCCTGGATTTGGATACATGGCAGGCCAGAGTAAGACAACAATAGAGGAAACAAAGACCAATGTTGTTCAAAAACTGGAGTCGTGGCAAGATGAGATTGCTCTAGCAATTCTAATCATCGACATCTCTCTCTTCAGAGAACTACACGAGAGATGGTCATCAAGAGGGGAAATCCCTATTGATGTCGAATTCTATGGATTTCTCTCTGAGATCGCCCCCAATGTTGTTGTAGTAGCAAATAAGATAGATAAGACCAAGAAACGAGCTCGTCAAAGCGAGATTGATTTTCTGGAAGTCAAGCTGAGAGAAACTTACCCTGAAAAGGAACCAATTATAATACAGACATCGGCTCATAAGAAACAAGGAATCTCAGACCTAATCTCAACGATCGATGATATCCTCACAGAGCAAGGTTTGGATACACCCCGATGGGCAACTATCTAATCTTCTTGAAGATGTAGAATACTAGACCGATGACCATAATCACCGTTGATATGATTAGCATAGGAACAATCGCACTCGGAGCCTCAACGAAATCATAGGACAACCAGTTCATGATATTCATGAAGAGTCGTGCATTGTCACCCATGTAGAACCATCGTAAGTCAGTTTCTGGAAAGTCCAGATTCCTACCTGTGAACATGAGTGTGGAACCAATCACGACTATTCTACTCTCATTATACTCAAACGCTGACATCCAGGATGGGAGTGTGCCATTTATTGCAGAGTAATTGAGTGGGAACTGCTCAAATTCTGGAAGAGTCATGTTGGGATAGGAATAATTCGCCCAGTTAGTGGCGCTCTCCTTATACTGTGCAAAGGTGGTTTCATATCCCCGGGCAATTCCACTGGTGAGCTCGATGGGCTTTAGAGTGGCTGTCATGGTAAAGAGCTCGTTAATGTTTCTGAATATTGGATGGTTTGAATCCCATGTTGTTGTATCAAGTTTAATCATCTGGGGATAAGACGAGTTGAAAATGGGGTGTTCATAGTCAAACATTGTGTCTCCAAAGAGGTCACCAGATTCTGTTTCATTGATACTGAAACGAACTCCTGTCACATTGATGCTATCAAGGAGGTCGTTGAGTACAAAGTTCTCACCCATGTCTTGAAGTGGTCCATCAGTCCAATATTGTGAGTTGTCATCAATAGTTGGATCACCCATCAGAAACAATGAGCTTCCATTAGCGAGCATCTCCGAAATAGCAGTCGCTTCTGTGTGTGAGATAGGTTCATCGTCGTCAGGGGTCGAAATAATGAGAACATCCACATCATTAAGAACTGATTCTGTAAGGTCTTCGGTGTTTACTCGTACAATGTACCTTGTTGATGAATTGACCATGTCAATCATTAGTTTCAAGCCATTCTCCGCATCAGTAACATCATGTTGCTGTTGATGGCTTGCATCAAAGAGTACCACAATGGGATTTAACTCCGTTTGAGCCATCACGCCAGTCTGAAGACTAGATACAAAGATCATTATGGCTATCACTGTTGCAAGTACTCTAGGGGCATTCCTGAGCCGACTCATTTTGATATTCCGACCTTTTTGCTCAGTCAGCGTGCCTGACCTTAGGCCGTGTTTTAAAGTTATCCTCATGGAAAGCCGCAATCAATCAGTCCTACGCCATTCGACATATAGCTTTCTCCGTTCTGCATCTGTAGTTTCCTGTGTCACAAATTCCTTGCGTATCTCAGCAATTCTTTGGGCTAAAAGATGATAACACATATTGGATTCGCGAGAGATAACTACCTCTTGATAGAAACTTCTGCATGTACAATACAACTCAGGAATGACATGGTACTGACGCCGTCGACCCTTTGCTATCCAAGTCACAGTTTCACTTGGACTGAACTTGAACTTGATGATTTTGCCCTCTTCCACAGTTCTTAGGGCTCTCACAAACTTCTTTCCATACTTTTTTTTGAAATACTCGATATCATCCTGTGTGAGGTTTTCTTTTGAGAGTCTTTTCACCTCAGATAGCGGAAGGGACATTGTACTCACTCTTTATTCTGGTATAACCATGTTAAAATGATGTATGTTAGATGACATACTCGCAATGGAAACACTATTTGATGACAGAGGGCTGATAATCACGCAGGATGATGAATCAGTCCTTCTCTTATCGGATATGCACCTCGGATATGAAAGAGAACTTTCCGATAATCGAGGCGTGGAGTTTCCGCCACAACACCCCGTTATTCTTGAAAGAGTAGAAACTCTACTGAAAAAACACAGAATTTCGCACCTGTACATAATCGGTGATGTAAAGCATACTATTCTGACTGATAGTTTCTATAACTGGGAAGCAATTCCCGATTTTATGGAAGCACTGGCAAGTCATGTAGAGATTACGATAATCCCAGGGAACCATGATGGTGATTTGAGAGCGTTGCTTCCTCGAAATATCATAGTGACTAGTGTTCGAGGCGCCTTGATAGGTCAGAAAGACGAACAAGTTGGACTTTTGCATGGTCATTCATGGCCAACTCCAGAAGTTCTCGGTGCCAAAATATTAGTTATTGGTCACAATCATCCGACCATTCGTAGGTTTAGAGATGCTTCGGTCCCTGAAATTGGCCGTTCCTCGCGGCGAAGATATGCCGGAACAGTGCCAGTCGTGGTGAAATCGAATCTGGACAAAAATTGTGCTAGGAGAGCAATGGGAATACTCGAGAACCCTGACGATATGAGTTGTGTTTTAATCACTCTTCCAAGCTTTAACGAACTGCTCTCAGGGGTCTCAATCAATTATCCAAAGTCTTCATTTCAGGGCCCTTTTTTTGAAAACCTGTGTGCTAGTCTACCAGATTCTGAGGTGTTCAGTATAGATGGAATCTTTCTGGGCAGAGTAGAATGGCTTAGAGAGAAGTTCAACGAAATGATTAAATCCAATCCAATCGGGGACTGATTTGGACTCATGGGTCGGTGGTCTAGCTTGGTATGATTCTTGGTTCGGATCCAAGGGATCGCGAGTTCGAATCTCGTCCGGCCCACCATACCTACTTTCTTGAGACCGTATGGAGAATAATCGCAGCAGTGCCAGCAGGACCAATATCAACTCGAGCGTCTAGACTACGACATTCTCCGAGATCCATCTCTTTTCTTGAGAAGGAACTGTTGCTACCAGAGAGCACGATAGCTATTCGGTCGCCAGTTTTTGTCCTTTCAGTAAGCTGTTCAAAATCAAGACGGTCTTTTGTTAGTACTGGAGAAGTAATGAGCAATGGATTATCAACATTGAGAACCTCCAAGACATCCTTGAGGTCTGGAAGGACCATGAAATTCTGTTTCATTCTCATGGCCAAGCGGTTTGCTTCAGGTACTCCAGCTTGTGCTGCGGAACCTTCAGCCTTGGAAACTACAAAATTAGAGAAACCAAGACCGTATACAACTTGGGCAGTTTCAACCGTTTTTGATGACGAATGTACATTGTGTAGAATGACATAGACGTTCTTGAGAGAGTCAGACAATGGTAGTGCAAACCTCCTGTGCAATTAGTTTAGACACTATTGGGGGGACACTCTCACCCACTTGATTGTATTGGCTATCAGAGAACCCGGTGAAGACAAAGGAGTCAGGATAACTCATCAGTCGTGCGTGTTCCCTCACAGTAAGCAACCTGTTCTGATGGGGATGAATATATCGAGAGAGACCGTTGATTGATGTTGCAAGTTGATTTGGATAAAGACGAACCCAGTTTGGTAAGCTCCTGTTCTTTGAAACACGAAAATGCTTGGCACCCTGCCCCTGTTTCGTCTTGGATATCGCTTTTTGTTTCTCTTCAGAGAGTGGGTACTCAATATGATTTGGTACATCCATCTCTGGGTTTAAGAGAAGACTCAATCCGAGCTCCGGGAGATCACCAATCGCTTCCATAACTGATGGAGCTGAGCTTCGTGCTAGTTTCAGCTTAATGTTACTGATGAACACACGGAGCCGTCTGGAGGGATTACCATGCTGATGTGCTCGGATTAGATTGATGTATATCTTGTCAATCCCAACACGTTCGAATTCTCTCTTGACTATATCACTTCCACCAGCTTGTAGTAATGCAGCCACATTCTCGATGATGAATGTCTCTGGTGAGAGGTCGCCGATAATTCTTATAGCATCTAGTAGTAGTTTCGCAGTTCCTTCACCGTAAATTCTCTCTGCTGCGGACCTCTTGCTATCAGGATTCGCTTTGCTGAATTCTTCACAGGGTGGTGATGCAATAATCACATCAGGAGGACCATTTAGAGCATCCTCAATTTGCATGGAATGAAGACTATGAATATCAGTCTCCCAAGTGATGGATTTTGGATAATTGAGTGCAAAAGTTTCCAGAGCAGAAGAATCAATGTCTATGGCGAGATGTTTGTCATCAATATGAGGTTTGAATCCATAGGAAAACCCGCCAGCACCGCAGAACAGATCCAGTATCTTCATAGACTTCTTCACAATCCATCTTGTCTGTCTTGCACATACCTCTGATTATAACAATGTCGAAGGAAGAGTTCAAAAGCACCGATAATCTAAGCCGCCTTCAAACTGCCACTGTGAGTGAGCGAGAATGTCGTCAGGTTCAGGAAAAGGCAAGACAATTCTTTTTGGAGAACACTTTGTGGTCTATGGACTTCCAGCCCTTGCCGCAGGAATCTCTTCAGAAACCAAAGCTGTGATTACGCGTAAACGTTCGTTTGGATGGACACTTGTTGATAATCGACCAGCCATGCCAGGGTACAAAGAGAAGAAGTACGAGGAACAGAAGGCATCAATTAACAATATGCTAGAACATCTCAATATCGATGTCACAAAGACTGGGTTTCAGATTGACTTGGGAGGCGAACTGGTCTGTGCCTCAGGTATTGGAGCGAGTGCAGCAAGTTGTGTTGCTATCGCGAGGGCATTGAATGAGGAATATTCACTTGGATTGAATGATGAGAAGATAAATGAAACCGCCTACATTGGAGAGATGGGGTATCATGGTACTCCATCGGGGATTGACAACACTGCCTCAACGTATGGAGGTCTCATCTGGTATGTACGCGATTTGAA
Organism: Candidatus Thorarchaeota archaeon; assembly: GCA_048882965.1. Lineage (GTDB taxonomy): Archaea > Asgardarchaeota > Thorarchaeia > Thorarchaeales > Thorarchaeaceae > SMTZ1-45. The sequence goes on along the minus strand of JBHLRC010000077.1, from coordinate 6,240 downwards.
TGGGGGACCTCCCAAGTTCGAGAAGTTAAAACTTGAAAAACCAGCACATCTGATAATAGCTTCTACAGGATTGACTGCTAGTACGAAGGTTGTCGTCGGTGATGTCGCAAAAAAGAAAGAGGTTGATCCTAGCTGGTTTGATTCCGTGGCAGAACAGTATGTGCAACTTGTCAATGATGCACGAGAGGCGCTAATTGGCTTGAAGTTTGACAAAGTTGGTGAATTCATGAACAAGAACCATGCTTTGTTGCAAGATTTGACCGTTTCCTGCAAAGAACTGGACAATCTTGTGGAAATCGCTCGTGAGAATGGTGCCCTCGGTTCGAAGATGACTGGAACAGGTAGAGGTGGGAACATGATAGCACTGGCTCCGGATGAGTCTGCATCAAAGAGGATATCTGAAGGCTTGAAGAAAGGTGGCGCAGCAGGAGTATGGACTACAACATTTGGACTGTGAGGTAATCATATGATACTTGAAGAGTACATCAAAAAACTGCAACAGAATGGAAAGATCACTACTATCAGCAAGAGCATCTCAAAAAATCTTGAGATTGCTGGGGTCTTGAAAACCCTTGAACCTGAGCCAGTATTATTTGAGAATGTAAAAGAGAGCGAGTTCAGGGTAGCAGGCAACTTATTCTGTACCAAGATGCAGATAGCAGACTATTTTGGAATTACAACTGAACAGATAATTCCAACTCTCGCAAAGGCAATTGAGAGTCGTAGCGAACCAGAACAGACTGAGAATGCACCATGCCAAGAGGTGGTTGAGAAAAAGGTAGACCTTGATATATTACCTATACTGTTTCACAACAAGGTTGATGGTGGACCCTATATCTCGTCGAGTGTTGTGGTGGCAGCGGATCCGGAGTATGGACAGAACCTGGATTTCCATAGAGCAATGCAATTCAGTAAGAATAAGATGGTCACTAGAATAGTCAGAGGAAGAGACTTTCACAAGTTCTTGGAGAGAAATGGTGAGGTGGATGTGGCATTTTGTATTGGTAACACGCCAGAAGTCCTTGTCGCTGCCGCCACCTCTGTTGAAACTGGCATAGATGAACTTGAGATTGCAAATGCATTGAGTCCGATGAGAGTGACTAAAGCCAAGACAATGGATCTTATGATTCCAGCAGATTGTGAGTTTGTGTTGGAGGGTACGGTGGTTCTTGATGAGAAGCATGATGAGGGACCTTTCATCGACCTGACTGAAACTGTAGATGTCGTAAGGCAAGAACCAGTATTTGAGGTCAAGAAAATAACTCATAGAAAGACCGCAATTTGGCAGGGACTTTTGCCAGGTCGCTCAGAACATAAGATCTTGATGGGAATGCCCAGAGAACCAACTGTATTCAAGAAGATTAAGGACCGAGGCATCGATGTGCGGGATGTGTACCTCACACCGGGTGGGTCTAGCTGGCTGCATGTTGCTGTAAAAATAAGGAAGAAAAATCATGATGACGGAATCCAAGCTCTAGAGGCAGCATTTGCAGGACATAAGAGTGCGAAACACATCTGGGTCTATGACGATGACATTGATATCTATTCAGATGAAGAGCGTGAGTGGGCAATGGCTACCCGATTCCAAGCTGATGTTGACCTACTCATCAAGGATCCCGAACCAGGAAGCTCTCTCGATCCAAGTGCAGAACCAGGTACAAAAATGACCACAAAATGTGGGTTTGATTGTACAAAAGCTCTTGATTCTAAGGGAAAAAGCTTCAGTAAGGCGAAGTTTCCAGAAGTCGACCTGAAGAAGTTTATGGGTGAGTGAAATGGGACTTGAACTGACCAAAGAAGAGAAGGATATGCTTGATGGTAAGCAGGGAAAAGCCACTAGAAAGGCAATGGAGATAATCACCACTCTTGGAGAGATTTATGGTGCAAATAGGCTGATTCCAATATCAAGTGTACAGATTGCAGGAGTGTCATACCACAACCTAGGGGAAGCAGGGCTAGAGTATTTGTCTGAAATGGCGGAGGATGGACGTACTCGTGTTCTGACCACTCTAAATCCAGCAGGAATGGACATGGAGGAGTGGAAAAAACACGGAATCAGTGAGGATTTTGCCATAAATCAACAGAGAGTGGTAGATGCTTTTGAGAAGATGGGGGTAGTCACAACATGCACTTGTACTCCATACCTGATTGGTAATCTTCCACACTATGGAGAACATATCGCCTGGGCTGAGTCTTCTGCTGTGTGCTTCGCAAATTCTGTGGTGGGCGCATTGACTAATAGAGAGGGGGGCCCCAGTGCACTTGCTTCAGCCTTGACTGGAAAAACTGCAGAATATGGTCTGCATCTTCAGGAGAATAGAGTAGCTCAAGTGAAATACGAAGTCAAGACAGAGTTGGACCAGACAGATGATTTTGGTCTGCTTGGTCATGTTATCGGTGAACGAACTGGAAAAACAATACCATACATTACAGGTATCAGTCATGCAACTACCGAGCAGTTGAAGTCATTCAGTGCCTCAGTTGCAACATATGGTGGTGTAGCACTCTTCCATATGGAGGGAATCACTCCAAACAGAACTACAATTCCAGAAGAAATTGAGGCCATCACCAGAGAAGACTTGAACAAAGCAAGGACCACATTGGATGACGAGAATGCGGAAATTGATTTCATCAGTGTTGGGTGTCCACACGCTAGCATAAAGGAGATTGCTGCGATAGCAGAGATGCTTGATGGTAAACAAGTGACTGAAGGGAAGACTGTCTGGATTACAACAGCAAAGCCGACCAAGGACCTTGCTATAAAGATGGGATTCTACGACAAGATTGAGAATGCGGGGGCATTCCTCGTTGCTGATGCATGCTGCGCTGTGGCTCCTCTGAAAGGGAGATTTACTGGACTCATGACCGATTCAGCTAAGGCGTGCTTCTATGCCCGAGGAAAGAATAAGTTCAAGACTGAGATACGGACAGTCGAAGAGTGTATCAAGGAGGCAGTGTCCTAATGCAGGGAAGGAAGATCTTCAAGGGAAAAGTCACTGGGGAGGCTTTGGTAACAGGAGAGGACATCTCCTTCTACGGAGGATGCGACCCGGAAACCGGAGAGATTGTTGAGAAGGGACACAATCTTGAGGGAAAATCTGTTTCTGGAAAGATACTCGTATTTCCCACTGGAAAGGGATCTACTGTAGGTTCTTACGTGCTTTATGCATTAAAAAAGGCGGATAAAGCACCATTGGCAATAATCAACAGAACAACAGATCCAGTTGTTGCAGTTGGATGTATCATTTCTGAGATTCCTGCTGTAGATCAGATTGAGATTCAGAAGATAAAAACCGGACAGAAATTGGAAGTAGACGCCGATAGTGGCGTCGTTTCCATAGTGGAATAGAGTTCAGAACCGCTGAACCTGTGGCTCAAAGTCCTCAGGAGTGAATGCGGTTTCACCTTCCTCTGGTACATCGCCCCTCTCGCGGAGTGTCTGTGCAGTGAGAAGGTAATATACTAGTGCCAAAGACTTACGGCCACGGTTGTTGGTTGGAATTACAAGGTCGACATTTGTGGTCACGTTATCAGTGTCACAAAGGGCAACTACAGGAATACCAATCTTTGCAGCTTCTGACAATGCCTGCTGGTCAGTCCTTGGGTCTGTCAAAATCACCACATCTGGTTCAATGTAAGTCCTTGGACCTGCAATGTTAGGATTAGTGAGAGTGCCTGGGACAAAACGTTCAGTGAATGCGTTTGCACCTATATAGTAGGCAAATGATTCAACTGGTCTTTTTCCATATACTCTCCCTGAAACAATCACTATCTTTGATGGGTCAAATCTAGCAAGGAACTTTGCAGCCACACGGATTCGTTCATCAGTTTTTCGAACATCAAGGACATAGAGACCAATAGGTCGCTGTCGATAGACGAAGGGCTCCATATCTTGCGTCTTGACCTGTGTCCCAATATGACAACCTGCGGCCAAGTACTTGTCCATGGGCGTGAGTAGCTCTAAATCAGTAACTTCTATCTCACTCATTTCATTTGGCCTCCGTGGGTTCTACTGTGGAAAACGCCATAAAGCTGTCAATAATATCAATGTGTGCAAGTAGCATCCTTCGACAACAATATCTAGTCAGTCCGATATTGTCGAGTACAACAGCGGGATCTTCACCCTGTCGGACTTCGCGTTTGAATTGCTCGAACTTATCTGCAACTACTTTTCCGCAAGTGAAACATCGTACGGGTATAATCATTCTATAATCGCCTCACCTGTATGATTTTTGATAGCGTGAACGTGCTGATGGCCCACCGAATTTCTTTGGTTCTGTTCTTCGTGGGTCTCCGACCAGCATAGTTCTGTCGTGTTCAATCATCTTTGAACGTGCCTCAAAGTCTTGACTCATCTGTATCAGACCGGTGGCTATTGCCATCCTTATAGCATCAGCCTGACTCATGAAGCCGCCACCTTTAGTTCGAATCCTGATATCGTATCGTTTCCATCCTTCTCCGAAAAGGATCAATGGTTCCATGACACGCATGCGAGCAAGCTCTGGTTGTAGAATCTCCACAGGTCTTCCATTGATTCTGATTCGACCAGTTCCATCCTTGATTGTGGCCTTCGCAAGACTTGTCTTTCTCTTGCCAGTACTAACTACAACTCTCATTCTATGCAACCTCCGGGTTTCTCCAACCAAGTTCATGGCTAAGGTCCCCAACCGTGATGAATTTCTGTTTTAGGCTTCTGTATTTTGCGCCTTCGAGCACGATTTTATCAGTTTCAGAATATTGCTCAGGGACCCCGATATAGACCTTAATTCGTTTGTATGCCTCCTTACCACGAGGAGTTGGCCATGGAAGCATTCCTCGGAGCATCTTCCGGACCATCTTGTCAGGACGACGTTCATGAAATGGACCTTTACGTGGGTTGTAGGATGTTCGAATGTTGGACTTTTCTTTGAAGGCTTCGATTACGGTTCTTCGTTTGCCTGTAATTATTGCTTTCTCGGCATTGACGATTACTACCTTATCACCCAGTAGGGCTGCTTTTGCAGCCTTTGCTCCAAGTCGGCCTACAACCATATTTTCGGCATCATATACTTTGACATTCTCATTACTCATCATAATCACCTACACAATGATTGTAACTCCTTTGCCCTTAGGAACTTGGGAAAGTAATTCATCAATTGATATCAATGACCCACCAGCTCCAACGATGACGGTTCTCGCAGAAGTTGATGCATTGAGAGCCGCGACTGTCACTTTATGTGACAGACTTCCAGATCCCAATACCTTACCAGGAACTACAATGATGTCTCCTGCTCTGGTATGTCGACTGATTTTTCCAATGTTTACTGTAGCACGCTTGCGAGCTGGTCGAGCGATTAGCTCAGCGACTCGCTTCCATACCCCCACATTATGCTTTGCAGATGTCTTTCTTAGCGCATTAATCAGAGCGCGTGTGTTGGGGTCAGTTGGTCCAGATTTGACTGATCTTTCCATGTTCTCACACCTCATAGTGAATTCGCGTAGTCAAGTGCCAATCTGATTCTTTCTTTCAATAATTCAGCGGACTTCACAACAATATCTTCAGGACTAAGCGCACCTGTTGATTCTACTTTGAACAAGAAGGCATCCTTCTTAGAATCAATAGTTATTGCTCCAGGCTCGCAGACTTCAACACAAGCCTCACAGAGACTACAGTCTAGAGTATTTTGAGTCGATATTGTATCACCATCAACCAATAGAATGTTCTTTGGGCAAACATCGACACAATCTCCACACTGATTGCATTTCTTCTTATCCACTTCGACTATGGGTACATACTTGTAGGAAACGGTTGATACTGGCTGAAACTTGGCATTCTCCACCCCTTTCCCAAGTCGAGCATATGCCTCGATGATTAGGCGTTGGTTAGGAGCCAGTTTTACAAGGGGGATATCCCCTGACGCTGGAACTACCTTTGGGTCTTGTGAGGTCAAGTCACGGGAGTACACAATCTTCTCTTCTTCACTGGTTTCCTCCTCTAGAGTTAGCGTACATTGGCAAAGACTACATCCCTTACCTTCGCAGTCACAGTCCTCAGGTAGGTTGTAGCTTTCAAGATCTGTCACCAGAGGTATAAGACCCAATCTGTGAGCAAGCATCTCATCATACATGACACTAGTATTCTCAAGAACGAGTACTTCGTCTATTGCCATTGAAGGCAACCTGGTAAGCATGGTTCTACGTAATGCGTTTGCAAACGCAACATCCACTCCTTCCACAAGGAAGTGAACGATGTTGTCCTTT
>JBHLRC010000076.1:0-14595 GCA_048882965.1 Candidatus Thorarchaeota archaeon | reverse complement strand
TTGCTGGTATATTGACTGCCATACTTATGCTCATGATCTCATACTTCACAGGAATGTAGTGATGACAATGTTTGATAATCTGGCCAGAGAGCGTTTTGCATTCCTCCCAACGCCTTTGCATCGCATGAAGAATCTTGGGTCATCAATAGGACTTGACCAGTTATGGATCAAACGCGATGACCAGACTGGGATAAGTTTTGGTGGCAACAAGACACGAAAACTCGAGTTTGTCGTTGGTGACGCGAAGGCAAACAAATGTGACACCCTTGTAACAGTGGGTGGGATTCAGAGCAACCACTGTCGGCAGACAGCTGCAGTTGCTGCAGTGGCAGGAATGAGATGCATTCTACTTCTAGGTGGTGAAGAACCCGAGGAATATACCGGGAATCTCCTATTGGATAAGATGCTAGGTGCTGAGCTAAAGTTCTTTCCTGATGAATCCACCTTCACCTTGAACAAACGATTGGATGGCATCATGGAAACACTTATCGACTTCGGACTGACGCCTTATGCAATACCTGCAGGTGCTGCAATGCCTGTGGGAGTTGTTCCTTATGCTGTTGCCATGGAGGAGCTTAGTACTCAGTTCAAAGAAACTGATTTCTCACCTGATCGGCTCATTGTGGCTGTAGGAACAGGAGGGACACTAGCAGGTCTCATTCTTGGCAACCATCTGTTGAATCTGGACATTGACATCGTGGGCATCACTGTCGCCAAACCTGCAGATGAAGTAAAAGAGGAAGTTCAAGACTTGATTGAACGGACTGTGCAATCATACCCCTCCATTGAACCTTTCAAACCAAAGATCAATGTAGATGAAAATTTCATAGGGAAGGGTTACGCTGTGCTTGAGGACGGGGTGGTCAGCGCTATCGAGATGTTCTCAAAGATGGAAGGCATTTTTCTGGACCCTGTCTATACTGGTAAAGCTGGCTTGGCATTGATCAGAATGGCTTTGGCTGGAGAGATTGCTTCGGACTCACCAACTCTATTTTATCATACTGGGGGAGAACCAGCTCTTTTCACGTACTCCGAGCTTGGAAGGAAACAGTGAATCGTCATTTTTCTGAGCGTTTGACCACTGATGCTATGATGCCAAGTAAGCAGTATAGTATCATGATTATCACTGGTACAATCTCATCAAGAAGTGAGGCACCGTAGAACGCCACAGCTCTTGATGCGTCCACATAGTATGTGAGCGGAAAGAAGTACGGAAGCCAAGCGATGTATGATGGCATTTGACTCAATGGGAACAAGAGCCCGGATAGGAACATCTGAGGTAGGATGAATACGAGCATGAGCTGTATCACCTGCAGTTCATTCTTCATCCGAACAGAAATTGCTAGTGCAAGTGTGACAGATCCTATTGCCAATAGAATAACTAATGGGATCAACACAAAGATGGACGAAAGTATTCCTGGGGCGATGTAGATTATTACGATACTGATTATCATTGTTTGAATAAGAAGAACTCCAATGAATGCAACAGAGTACCCGAGGACTATCTCGAGATCCGACAAAGGCGTACTCTGCATTCTCTCTAATGTGCCTTGCTGCCTCTCTCGTAGGAAGAAAATTCCTGGAATCAGAAAACCAAAGAATACACTCATGAAACCAATAATGGCTGGACCCATGACTTCTATCGTTGACATCCCAGCTTCTCCATAGACATATGTAAGGTCTATACTAGTTTCACTTTCTCGCCCGAAAGCTTGAGAGATGGATTCAGCGAGTGATGTCTGAATAGCTGAAAATGCTGAAGCAGCTTCTACACCCTGAATGCCATTTATGAATAGTTCAATAGGTGATTCTTCACCATGGATTGTAGCCTGCGTGAAATTAGAACCCACATAGAGTCCTGCTACTACTGCTCGGCTTTCGAGTAACTGAATGACTTCCTCACGACTGTCACATAAGGTGACAGACACATTCCCATTTTCTAACAAATTTTCTTCGAAGATTTCCCCAATGATAGTTGCGAATCCAATATCTTGATTGACTAGTGAGAGGTTAAATGAGAGGTCAAGAGGACTAGGTGGCAGAGGGACTGAAAATGTTATGTTACGTTGTATATCCATACCCCTACTTCCGAATACTTCACTAGCAGCCTCTGCAGTGACATTTGCGATTATCGCCTGAATATAATTAGCTTCCACCTCACTAGTCACATTAACATACAACTCGAGTGTGACATTTTCACCTGTTAGAAGCCCCTCTGTGAAATCGAGGGGTAATATGAGAACTGCTTGTATCGATTCCCCAAAGTCATCAAATGCATGAGCACGAGTTATTTCAAAGAGTGTCACATTCTCGTGATCTTCGAATAGAGATGATACAGTGGCTCCTAGATTATCTTCAAGTGGAGTGTCTTGTACACACACAGCTGTTGGGACATTCGTAACGCTTCCTCCAAGAATGAATGACCATAGGAACGTGACTAGGAGCGGCGCAAGAATCGTTAGAGCAAGAGTTGGGCGGTCTCGACGAATCTGACGGAAGATTCTCCGTATCATTGTACCAATTCGGTGAGTGCTGATATTGTATCTCATTGTCTTGACCTCCGGACATAGTAGGCGAATGCTTCCTCAAGACCTGGTTGCTTCACAACAAGATCCTTCACTTGGAAATTAGCTTGTGTTAAAGCCTGAAACACTCTGAATTTGACATCACTATCTGCTGATTTTACAGTGAATCGATTCCCTTTGATATCGGTGGGAGCTATATGCTCCAAGATACTCTTGAGTTGAGCAGAATAATTGGAATCAAAAGTACCAGTAATTGTACTCTCAAGAGGGAGTGAGCCAATCAGATCATCTGGATGACCATGGGCGATTAATTTGCCTTCAAAGATCATTGCAACATTATCGCATCTCGTTGCCTCATCGAGATAATGTGTTGTCATTACAATCGTCTTGCCTTCTTGGGCAAGGTTGTGGAAGTGTTCCCAGAATTCCATTCTCAATTCTGGACTAACTCCGACTGTTGGTTCGTCAAGGAATATCACGTCTGGATCGTGAGCTATTGCGCAAGCAAGACTGACTCGTTGAATTGTTCCACCACTGAGCACATCCACCGTACGATCTAGTGATTCTGTGATGCGAGTAAGTCTAGCTGCCTTCTCGCCTAACTGCTTTCTTCTTTGACTATCCTTAACTCCATAACAGGCTGAAAAGAAATCGATGTTTTGGCGTGCAGTCAAATCTGGGTAGAGGGATTTGAGCTGGGTCATGTATCCTGTACGACCTAGTTCTTCTGTAGAAAGACGATTTGACTGCGTTTCTCCAATGTAGCAGGTTCCACTTGTTGGCTGTAGAATACCTATCATCATTCGCACAAGTGTTGTCTTCCCGGCACCGTTTGGTCCGACCATTCCAAGAATAGTCCCTTTAGGAATCTCAAGTGAGATATTATCAACAGCAACGATGTCCTCGAATCGTTTAGTCACATTTACAGCTCGAATCAATTCATAATCCTCCAGATGTCTTTTCAGATATCCACTCCATCTTATTGGGTCATTCTTCTGATTAGAACCTCCATAACACCAAAACTCACTATAAAATAAGCTAGACCAAAGAGCCAGTCTAGCGATACCGCCAGGTTGTTAGCTAATACAAAGTAGATGGTGTAAAGACTAACAGGCAGGAGGAATACCCAAGCGGTAACGAGACCTGGGGTGTAGAACTTCTCCCTCTTCATTATCTTAATACCAACAAAGTGCATCAGCGCTTCTATAAGTCCTAGAAACATCGGTGCTAGAACCAGCCATATTATTGTAGGAAAGAATACTGGAACTAACGCTAATACGATAATTAGACAATATGCTATCACATGTGCAGAACGAGGTGCTGTCACACCCATTCGATCTCCCATCATCTCTAAGAATCCACCAGGGTATCGTATCTCTTCCCATTCATGTAAAACTAGACCAATATAGAACAAGCAACTCATGATCTGAAGAACGGGCATAGTTTGCCAGTAGAAGGCTATGTATATTCCAAGTGCCACTCCAATGAGGGAAATGAAGTAAAGTCCATAGTCTGCTATATCACCCAAGAGTATCACCTTTTTTTTCTTGTTTCTTTATTCATTTTCTGACTCAGATTCATCCACCTGATCTTTTTTACGACCCATGTTCTTTCTAACAGTTTTCATGAAATCTCTATATTTCATCCCACTTGATGTCACGACATAATATTGTGCGGATATTAATCCCACCGCCATATACAACAGAGAGAATACCCAATCGAGTGGTTGCATCAAGTTATGCTGTAGCACATATATAATAGAAAGAACAGAAACCGGCAGAAGTACAAATAGTGCTGTTGCAAGGCCTGGAGAGTAGAATCTCTTAGCCTCATACATTCTACTACCCACAAAATGAGCACCTGTTTCTAAGAATCCTAGTAGCATCGGAGCCACGATTAGAAAAGTTAGAAAAGTAAAATCAGTGAAGAAAAATGGAACGAAAAATGGAATGAATGCAATGATTAGCACATAAATTGTAGTAATAACTCCACCAGATTCTATATCTTCTTCCGTAAAGTCAAATCCTTGTGCCATCGGGTTAGCAAAACCACCAGGAAACCTTTGTTCTTCCCATAAGTGCAATACAAGTCCGATGATGAAAATTCCAACCATTTGCTGAAGAAACGGCATTGGACCAACTAAACTCGACCAACTTAGAAGCATGTAAATCGCAATTATCAAACCTAAACTCGTTATGATATAGAGATTGTTTTTCACAATGAAGTCCTTCATTTTCTCGATCACCATCTATTCATGATGTAGATTCCATGCTTGTCACATAACAAACACGCACTCTTTTTGTAAGTACTTACTTACAAAACGAATATATAAAACTAATGCAAGTTTTCACTAACTTATACGTAGAACAAACATGCTCAACTATCCCTTCATAGGGAACTTTGCCTTCGAACATATTCCTTAATCCCCTCCCACACCCTCCCGATGAGGTATGTGTTTTTTAATTTGATTTGACGCCACAAGAAAGATGGACGCAAATAGAATCTGAGGTATGCCTGATACAATATTCTCTTGAGTTGTTTATCGCTAATCTCTTTAAGCTTCATGACAGGTGTGAGAACAGAATAATCACGCCAAGATTTGGCATTGAGCAAGTCTTCCTTTTTAGCGTATTCGTAGAGTGGTGTTCCGGGATAAGGGGTACAGATTGTGATTTGTGCAATCTCAGGGTCTAGACGGCAAGCTATATCCACTGTTGATTTCACTTCTTCAATAGTCTCACCAGGATAGCCTAACATAAACGAGAATATTCTATTCAGGTTAGCCCATTTCGCAATTTCGTTTGACCGCCAAACCTGACTGAGTGTAATATCTTTACGCATCATGTCAAGAACTCTTTGACTTCCTGATTCCACACCCATATACACAGAATGGCATCCCGCACGCCTTAACCACCCCGCCATGTTTGGATTATTGGAGAGGATATCTGCACGTACCGAACAGGTCCAACCAAGAGAGTAATTCCGCGTCCTCATCAGATCACAGATTTGTTTCACTCTCAAAGGATCATAGCAAAACAGATCATCCAAGAACTCCAACTCGCGAATTTTGTATTTCTTAACAAGAAGGTCTACTTCAGCAATCACACTTTCAGCAGACCTGCCTCTCCATTTCTTCCCAGAGGTTCTTGATGAAGAGCAGAATGTGCACCTGTATGGACAACCTCGGCTAGATATCATAGTTCCAATGCGGACTGGTCCCTGAAGATACTGATTCATGTCCATTAAGTCATAAGCTGGGAATGGGAGCAAGTCCAAATCCTCATTAAGGGGTGGCAGAGGATTCCGTTTAATTATCGATTTTATCCGATACGAGATGCCCTTGACTCTTTCTAATTGATCTGTTGTCATATTTTCCAACAGGTCTAACATGACACGTTCGCCTTCACCTCTCACGACAAAATCAATTTGAGGTGCATCTTTGAGGATGATATCATCAGAGAAAGAAGCATGTGCTCCACCCACCACCACCCTACAATCTGGATCAGAATCTTTCACAATTGCGGCCAATCTATAGACATCATAGATTGCAGGAGTAGCTTGAGCGCTGATTCCAACTACGTGGGGTCTATAATTCAGTACTAGCTCTGCAAATTCATTATCAGTAGTTTTGTGAAGTATTCCGTCATGAATCACCACTTCATGCCCACCAAATTCCCGCAGGTAGCTTGCAACATATCCAATGCCCAATGGCGGTGTAATATATCCGAGTGAATCACGAATTTCATTGGAAGAATTAGGAATAGTGAGTAGTACACGCACCATGTTCTCCTTCTTGATGATTGTTGCAAAGCTGTCTTCCTAATTGGTTTAACAACATGCTTCAACCCAACTGTGCAAGCTTTTGTAAGTAAATACTAACAAAAAGCATATAAATTATTGTAAGTGTTTGCTAACATATGGTCTTGTTTACTTAAACCACCAATAGAAAATGAATGAAGGGAAGATAACCATGATTTCAGGTATTCTTAAAACACGTATGGGCAGTATGCCGTTCGAAGGAAGAAGGGTGCTGTAAAAATAACATTCTGGTTGTTTACTATGCCAAAGATACTTGATGACGAACAGATATTCCGTGCTGTGATACAGACTGTGTCAGAAAACGGCTATACTGGTGCTACTACTAAGCAGATGGCCGCTGCAGCTGATGTCAGCGAAGTGACTCTGTTTAGAAAATATGGAAGCAAAGAACAATTGGTGAAAGCATCGATTTCTTTTATTATTGGACAGGCTGATTTAAAATCCGCTAGCCAATACTCGGGTAATGTCCAAGCTGATTTGACTAGACTAGTGAAGACATTTCATGATATTGCTGATGAGTATGGTGAGTTCTTTTCCATCATGATTTTTGAGCTGCAACGTCATCTAGACCTGCTTGATTTGGTTGATGAGCCCATGCATATGTTCATGGCTCTTATGGGTCTAATTACTCGATATCAGGAGGAAGGAATACTGGTCAAAGAACATCCCATGATTGCATGGGTGTCCTTAGTGAGTCCGATACTCATAGCGTTCAATATGAACAAAGTCGTTCCTGACTTTGAATTACATATTGGTGACATTGATGATCATGTAACTAATTTCTTGGCTGGACGTTTAAACAAAGCTAGCAAATCTTCATGATGAGCGTTCAGCTATTGAGGTTCTCCAAACAATCTAGATTGACGCAAGTGAAAAGTAATCCTTATCACACATCCCAACAATTTTGAGCGTAGATTATATACCCTTCATACATACTCCATAGTACTTACAATGGGGGCATTGTGTTGCAGAGCGAGATGAAAAAATTCCAAGAGGCTTTTGATGAACGACTTAAGGCTGCTGTTTCTGAGGAGGTCAGAATCGTCATCAAAGAGCAGTATGCGGATGCTTTCGGAGTACTCACTGATTGTGAGAACGCAAATTTGATCCCCGGGATCATAGGCCCGCCTGGTGTGGGTAAGACCCTCCTACTACGAGCATATGCTGAAAGGAGTGGAAGAGAGCTCTACTGGATCACAGGGGACGAAGGCGTGAGACCGTCACATCTGACGGGTGCGTTCAATCCGAGTATAGTGCTGAACAAGGGTTTCACATTGGAGGCGTTTGAGCCCGGACCGCTATTGAAGAGCATGGTCTATGGAGGAGTGTTTGGACTCAATGAGGGGAACCGTCTCAGTGAATATGTTCAGAACTCATTGTTGGACCCGTTTGAGGAGCGTTCCATCAATGTCCAACGACTTGGCCGAATTCGAGCACATGAAGGATTTTTCCCGGTGCTCACCATGAACCCAGAGGAGATGTCCGGTGCACATAGACTCAGCGAGGCGTTGAGAGACCGAGTCAGAGTTTGGATCAGACTAGGATATCCCCGGAAAGAAACGGAAATAGAAATCGTGAAGATGAACTGTCCAGAGTATAAACTGTCAGATGCAGTGCTGGAGAAGGTCTATGGTCTTGTTTCATCCACTAGAGTGAATACAGATATTGAGATCCCAGCTAGTATCAGAGCTGGAATATCCATTTCCCGACTAGCGGCTGAAATGACCAAGAGAAAGAAGGAGAAGGCCATCACACACTCCACCTTATCGAAGGCGGCAACATATGTGCTGGTGGGAGCACTGAGATTCAGACCCGGCATAGACCCTGAACCTGCTGTCAACTCATTAGTGAGGAGAACTCTTGGGAGTTAGTCTAGATGGCGACTCAGCCAAAGATCAATCCAATCCCCAGTAATGCCCCTCCATTTGCACATGAGTTCACCAGACGAATGAGAGTTCGGAAGGATGTTGCTAAGAAACCGAGTGTTCGACAGACCCAATCAATTCCACAACTCCTCTCTGCAAGGTTCTTCAGGAATGGTACGTTGACACTTGAGGATTTTCTTGAAGCAGCAGTGTTTACGACTTATCCTCCTGACCAAGATATTGCAAGGGAGGTTGCAGAGGATATTCTTCTCGGACGTGAGAAGGTTGAGCGGCCTCAACTAAGTGATAAGGAAAAAGCAGAGGCTGCAAAAGAAGCAGTCAAGAAGCAATCTGACGCACTCCAGAAGGTTATGGATCAGATTCGACGGGAGCAGGAGCTCGCTAAAGTAATCAAGAAAGACAAGGTGCAGGCAGGTTATGACTACTTGCAGGAGCTTCATAAAAATGGGGATCGACAGCTCTATGAAGCTGCTACTGACTACCTCACCGACGGTGATATCGTGCTTCGTGGTATCACCAGTGACCAAGAGCTCAGAGAGACCGCTGGATCTCAACTACTTGATAAGACTGGAGTACTCACATCTACTGACATTCAGAATTCTGAGGTACTTCAAGTCCTTGATGGAGTCTGTGACTCCTCTAATGCTGCTGAGCAGGTGGCAGGAAAAGCCCTCCGTGGAGACAACGATGTTGAAGATGAGTTCTCCAATCTCGCAGGGCGTGATACATCAACCGCTGCTCGTGCTCTTCGACATATAGAGGAAATGGACACCCTTGACGAAAAGACAAGAGAATCACTTGATCAAACTCTACAAGATAATCTATCTGACCTGAGTGAGGTTGCAGACTATGCTGCAGAATTGAAACGATTGCCAGACAATATAGACAAGCACATTCAGAATACTCCAACTCAATACTCTCTCAGCGATGCTGCTGCATTCGCGGATAAAATCAAGAAACACACTGGGACAGATATCATGGATGACCTCTTGGACGCCTATGATACACAGTATGACAATGGTGGTCATAATAATGTGGACATGCGTCAACTTTCACAGACCGCTCGTGACAACGAGAACTGGGACAATCTGTTGGAAAGGGAGACTGAGTCAACAATTCAAGATGCAAATGCACGTTCTTCACCCTCTGACTTCCTACGCTCTGCGGTTGCCCAAGGCATGACAATGAGTTCAGAGCTACCAACTAATCACACGAGAAAAGAATGGAGTAAGGCAATGCAGAACCTGGCAGACGCTGCAACTGAAACTTCTCCCACAAAGACTCATCTTCGGAATACCGTGAAACAACTCTCTCGAATGGGACAGGTACCTTCCAAAGAAACGATTAGAAAAGCAGGCGAACGTCTTGGAATGACGGAAGAAGAGATTCTCGAGCTTTTGAATCCATCATTTGAGGTCATCAAGAAGCTGATTGAAGCTGGTGTTTCCGATTTTGACAGACTTCACAATCTCATGTCTGCTGCTGGACTCTCTCAGCAACAGCTAAGACAGCTGGCAGATATGGCTGCTGAGCGTGGAAACCAGAGCGCTTTGGGGGCAGTGGCTCATGAGGACCTTCATGCTGCACTAGGAACAGGAAGTCCTGGGTATGGAGCCAGAAGATACGGAAGTCAAGGAATGGGTGCGGGTCCTGGTGCTGGAGGTCAGCAATTTGACAAGAATCGGGCAGACATGGCGTTTGGTGGTCTTCTAGGTGGTCCAGCGACGAATATAATTCGGATTTGGTATACCTACCGTGACCAACTTCCAGATGAGCTCAAACACAAGCTCCGAGAGATTGCTAGAAGACTCTTGATCGACCTAGGTATGAGGTACGCAAGGCAGACAATGGGCAGTAGTATGCTTGGAGGAATTCAAGAGTCAACAACGGTGCGGCCCTTCAAAATTGGTGACGATATGGACCTCATCAATCTGGAAGAGACTATTGATTCACTTCTCTCTCAAGGTCGTACAAACTTCAAAATTCTTGAAACCTCAGACTTCCTTGTGACCGAAACCTATCAAGGTCATCGAGCATTCTATTGGGCACTCGACAAGAGTGGATCAATGAACTCCGCAGAGAAACTTGGAATGCTGGCAATTTCTGTTATGGCTGGTCTTTATGGAATAAAACGTGATGATTTTGGAGTTGTCCTCTTCGATAGTGTGACCCATGTTGTCAAGAGAATGGATGAGAAAAACGTTTCAATTGACAAGGTAGCCGCAGACCTCCTCGAGGCACGGGCTGGTGGTGGCACCGGAGGCGCTGAGTCAATGAAACTCGCTCTCCAAAACTTTGAGGACACTCGTGCAAAAGAGAAGATATTCATTTTCTCGACCGACATGTACCTTAGTGATCAAGCTATCTGCGAGCAACTGGCTGAACGCATGAAACCTCTTGGAATAAAGATGATAATCATTGTTCCAAAATCTTCATACAATCCCAATGCTGCTGATAGCCTGGCCAAAAAAGCGCATGGTGTGGTCCTTGACATAGCGTCCATAGAAGAACTGCCAGAAAAATTGCTTCGTGTTACCAATTATTGATCAAAGTATCGAATATCCTGCACGTTCTTGCAGCGACTTTTCTTTACTCTCACAGACCCAGAACTTGTAAGCACAGATGTAATCCTCAGTGCCACGTAGATCAAGAAGTCTTGAGCTGAACAAGCGTCTCATAATCCTCATGTATCTAAAGAAGGGGTCTCCTGGTGGCACTATTTCAGCAATGCAATTGACCTGGTAACTTTGGGCTTCTGGAATTTCCTTCTGAATCCAGGCGAAATTCAATGTTACACGAGGGTCTCTTAGGATGTTCTGATAGGTGACATCCCCATACATCTCAACAGCACCAAGTCGAAACCTGTCAATCTTCTTATCGTCAAGCATTAGATTCTGATACAGTTCAACTCGTTCATCAACTGTTTCGTTGAATGGTCGACCTTGAAATGAAAGTTCTGCTCCTTCAATTTCAAGAATCATATCCTCAAGTGCCTCATCAGTGAGTGTTAATCGAACAATTTTCTTTGCAGAATTAATCGGGAATATGCCAGAAATGTTTTGTGAAGATACTGTGGGTTTCATCAAGGTGGAATCATAGAGTCGATGAATCTTCTCGTCTATATCTTTAGAACCCTCAAGAGTGTTCAGAATTGTTTCATAGACCATGTCTGGAATGGCATTCAATGGGAAGGAAACCTCAAGGCCTCCTAGATTGATGTCAATCTTGCGAGCCTCTCTGTCAATGAACTTGATTGTAGACCGTTTCTCTTCCGACACTGAGTATCCACTCTTACCGTTCAATTCCAACTTAGTGGCTGAATTCATTTCCCGAACGGGACAATTAAAGCTATGTCGGACCAGTGACACCACTGAAAAAGCCTCTTAAGCGCTTTCGTAGGAGAAAGTTAAACAACGACTCGTCCCTGAGGTTTGAAATGGATGGTTGAAGCTTTCGAGATTGACTCAGAAGCCAGAATGATTGAATCTAAGAGTGAAATCGTTGAGGTGGATACTAACAAAGTCCTGGTCTTTGTAGATCATGAGAACAAGACTGTTTTTCTCTGGAGAGGCAAGAATGCTGAAATCCTAACGAAACTCATGGGCACTCGTGTTGCAGCAAAGCTGAGTCACACATATTCAGAATACCGTGTACGCCCTATTTCAGAAGGCAATGAGCCCGCTGCTTTCAAGCATTTAATCGGACAGAAGCTCAAATGACATACTAGGCACCAGAAAACACTTAGTTGGTTGAGTATTGTTTTTTCATGGTGAGATTCCTGAGCATAAATCGACTTGCATATCTTAACATGATACGCAATGTGAGAAGAGGTTTAATCACTAGAAGTGCGATAATCAAATTACTTGATTCCAGTATTTGGATCACAACTGCTGAGATAGCCAAGCAAGTAGATGTTACTGCTCATACAGTTCTTTATCACCTCCGGAATCTAGAACGAGAACGAATTGTTGAACGGCAACCTGAAGGTAAGGGATGGCGACTTGGGCCATTTGAACAAATCAAGCTAATGGAGTTTCTCGCACCTACTAAAAAGAAACGAAAGAAGGACATGTAGAACATGAAGAAGCGAGCTATAGTTCGTCCACCAGGTCGTAATTTCAGAAACTGTCTCTCTAAACATCCACTCCATCACACGGTGAACATTGACCTAGCTCAGGAGCAACATAGGAAATACTGTCAAACACTAGAAAGTCTCGGGGTCAAACTGATAGAATTACCACCTGACGAAGAACGACCTGATGCATGTTTCGTCGAGGATACAGTAGTCGTTCATAAAGACCGAGTCATTATTGGGAGAATGGCAAAGGAGAGTCGGAGAGGAGAAAGTGATAAGATCAAAGAGATTCTCTCTGAGAGTAAAGAGGTCCGTTCTGTAGAACAACCAGGAACCTTGGAGGGCGGTGATGTCATCCACCTTCCCGATTCTTTGTTAGTTGGTATCTCCAAGAGGACAAATCATGATGGTGCATCTCAGATGGAATATTGGCTAAAGGTACCAGTTCATCGAATTGAAGATCCAACCATTATGCACCTCAAAAGTCATGTAACTTACCTTGACAAGGACACAATCATCGTAAATCCTCGTTATCTTGACCATCCAGTCCTTGAGCCGTTTACAAAGATAGTTTTACCTGAAGGTGAAACGCATTCAGCAAACACTCTTACAATTGGGAACGTTGTCCTCATGTCTGCCAAGCATCAGAACTCATCTCGTCTCGTAGAAGCAGCTGGATTTGAGGTCATTCAGCTCGATATGAGTGAGTTCGAGAAGTGTGATGGTGCATTGACATGTTTATCCATTATCTTCTAGGTTTACATAAACTCCTCATAGAAGTCCTTAGCATTCTGCCAGTAGATCTTCTGAAGAACACCCTTCGGTAAATTAAGACCGTTTATGAAGGTCCCTCCTGAATTGACTGTGTCTGCATCTGTGAAAGGTAATGGTCTATGTACAACATTAGTCTCGAGCAATAGCCTTAGAGCTAAGTATCTACCAACATAGTAATCACGGTCAGGT
Source organism: Candidatus Thorarchaeota archaeon (assembly GCA_048882965.1). GTDB lineage: Archaea > Asgardarchaeota > Thorarchaeia > Thorarchaeales > Thorarchaeaceae > SMTZ1-45. Next base: position 1,327 of record JBHLRC010000076.1, on the reverse strand, counting down.
CCCCTTGTGACACAATCAGTCCCAAAGACAATCCTGTCTTGATATTTGATAATGAACTCTCTAGCCATCTCAGGGTCCTTACTCAATTCTCGTGACACCCACCTTGCGGAGCTAGTATCAATTACAAAATTCGGATAAGTATCAAACCATCTTCCCAGATTGTCAAGACGATGGATCTCTGACTGAGCTGCAAAGTGTGCCAATTGAATTTTCATTGATCCATGTCGTTTAAGAACTCCTTCCAGTTCTTCAAGGTCCCTCTCTTTTGAAGTATAGATTGACCTATCGGTGTACTTCTTTGCGTAGTATGTATCAGGATCTGATAGATGTAGGAGGAACGGAATCCCTTCATCTTTCATGGCGTCAAACATCCTTGCCATGTCGTCATCATCCATCCTGAGTTCTTCTGGACTGGCTGCTGCTCTTCCTCTCATCATTGGTGCTGATTGCATTTTTGCTAATTGATATCCTTCATCGCGAAGCGTAGCAATTTCCTTGATTATCATTTCTAATCCACCACGAAACCTCATAGCACCAGAGAAATACTTTGCAAATATGAACCGTCCCGGGAATTTCTTCTCTGCATACTTCTTTGCGCCAAGACTGTGGCAGATGAGAAGTGATTCCTTGACTCCAAATTCTTCTCCAATCTCAACCAGTAGGTCTAGTGACTCGGTATCAAACACGTGTATGTGTGCATCGAAAATTGGATCGTCGAAGGTCAATTCAGGATACAGCTTCTCCACCTAGTCACGACCATAACTTTTGCATTGAAAACTCTGCCCCTTTAACATGTATATCCGCGAAGCCTTTTTCTGTATTCAATTTTTCAAAAGAGATGAACCGCAAACGCGGGTTTAGGAGATTAGAATGAAACGCACGCTTGAGATTGTGCTAGTTATGTCATTTATTGCTATGTTCCTCATCTCTCCTGTTGCGGCTGCAACATCAGATGGGCTTGAATGGGGCGTAGCATTAAATGATGAATTCACCTATCATTTTACATGGGTGGAAGAAGGAGAAACAACCTTTGACGAAGGTATCAATGTAACCGTGGAAGCAACTCCAGGTACCATTCCTGACCCACTGACATCGTATTCACAAATACCGACAGTCGATATAGATATGTTCTATACCAATGGAACTGCTCTTGGTCTTGAAGCACTCGTCCTCATTGGTTTTATTGCTATTGGAGGCTTTTTCACAGTACCAATCGGTAACTTCAGTCTCCTGACTGATTTGGCATTGGATTCACCTTGGTGGACTGAGAATCACACCATTATCAATGATTCATCGGTTTGGGGCATCCGCCTTAGTGGAGTCGAGG
>JBHLRC010000075.1:0-15186 GCA_048882965.1 Candidatus Thorarchaeota archaeon | reverse complement strand
ACATAGCGACCCTTTGATGCTATCGCCTGGCAGAATTCATCCTTCCATTTAATCATCTGTGCACCTAATCCCATGATGAGTAGCATTGGTCTTGATGATGGATCTCCAAATGTATCGTAGGCAAGTTCAACCTCGCCTACTTTGGCCATTTTTTCTCCGCTGTACGGAATATCTGGCATTGAATAGTACCTCCAATAATACCTACAACTACCTCCCACTCGTGCCCTATCTATCTTTTCACTTGTTGGAACTGTGAGTTCAACACACCAGAGAAGTTCTGAGTGTACTGTCGCTATACCTGGCTTAGCCACTGGCCCGCAAAACGCGATCTGTTCGTCTTCAGTGTATAGAGATTTTGGTGGAGTCAGGCTGAGTTGGATGGCAAGATGTAATACAAAGTACTGCGTACAAGATTGAGGGTGTTTGTGGTGGTTAATTCCGTTCTCTCAAAAGGTGTAGTTGCAGTAATTCTCTCTGCGCTCATCATCTCGATGGGGATCTTATTTCTCCTAGGTGCACAAAAATCACCTGTAGGAGATACAGACCTAAGCAATGTGGATGTTGCGTACTACAATGGAGAGGGGGCGTGGGATATTTCAGAAACAATCCTATCGAATATGACTGAATGGATGGGTTGTTCCTTCACAACAGTGAGAGGGCAGGATATCCGAAACGGATGCCTTGACGAGTATGATGTGCTGATTTGGCCAGGAGGTCACTATCCAGCCTATTGGGGCGAGGTGGGTCCTGAAGGCAAGACGGAGATACAGAAATTTGTTTCTGAAGGTGGAGGGTATCTGGGAATCTGCGCTGGGGCATACTATGCTGCAGACTATATGGTCTGGATGGATGATGATGCGTATCCACCACCAGACTATAAGGTTGAGGGAGATGAAGAAAATCTGGACCTCTTTCCAGGCGTAGCCTATGGGCCTATATTCGAAATCGCAGACCGACCTGAGCCAGGGTGGGCAATGACAGAAATCAACATTGTCGACCAAACTCATCCTATTACTGAGTCAATGCCAAATCCAATGACAATGCTCTATGCCGGAGGACCCTATCTTGAACCATATGACAATGCGAGCGTTTCTATTCTGGGGGAGTATGATATCACAGGAACAGCTGCAATCGTAGCCTGTGCATACGGAGAGGGCAGAGTATTTCTTATTGGTCCGCATGGCGAGATAGAGGAAAGAAGCGATCGGGATGGCCATGAATTCACATCTATTGAAGAACCGGATGATGTGGAGTCAGATTGGCCACTATATAGAAATGCGGTTAAATGGCTGTGCAAAATCGATATCCCCAGTTCCTCGACAACTGTGCTTATTTCTTCATTCGAGATGCAATTCAACACGATTAGAGTAACAGGCTTTGATAAGCAGGCGGAATATCTCATTTGAGCAGAATCAAGTGCAACGATTGCTCAGGAGTGGTATATACCATGAGTTGGAGAGGTAAGTAGATATATTTGGTTCAGCGGCATTCACTTCGGTTCGTATTGAACTATCAATGGAGAAAGAACAATGAAAGTTCTTGTAGCATTCGACACAAAATATGGCAACACAGAAACTGTAGCAAAAACAATTGTAGAAGGCATAGAGTCGGTTGAAGGTGTTGAAGTTACCCTCAGTAATATGAAAAAAGTGGATTTCAAGAAACTGGATGAATTTGACGCAATCCTAGTGGGTTGTCCTACCCATTTTGGTGGACCAACTAGAGGAGCTAAGAAGTTTATTGATAAACTTGGAAAAATCGATTTACAAGGGAAGGGAATAGTTACTTTTGACACTTATATCAAAGAGGACTTCGAGAAATCAGTGAAGAAGATGGAGGAGAAGATAGGCGAAAAAACTCCTGGACTACAACTATTGCTTCCAGGATTATCCATACAGGTAGAGGATATGAAAGGGCCGATCTTAAAGGAAGAACTACCCAAGTGTAGGGAGTTTGGAATACAAGTTGCAACTCAACTTACATCTTGATTATGAAAGGAAATCTTAGTCCACTGCACCTACCAAACAATTGTTAACTATAGTTATAGAGTATTACCATGGTTATGAACTTGAGCACTTGGAGCGCTTCCTACATGTCAGTCCCACCATGGGATGTGGGCCACCCCCAACAAGCCTTCGTATATCTAGTTGAACATGAAGAGATGAGAGCCTCCCGGGTTTTAGACATTGGTTCTGGTCCTGGAGAGAACACAATATTCCTAGCGAATGAGGGGTTCAAATCTGTGGGCTTAGACTTCACTCCAGAGGCTGTTGAGATTGCACGAGATCGTGCAAAGCAACGCGGAGTTGACGTGGAGTTCATAGTGGGGGATGTTCTGAATCTTGACCTGTACTTTGAGTCAAACACCTTCGACTATGTCATTGACTCTGGTCTCTTCCACTCAATTCATCCTCAAGACCTGAATAACTTCATCGAAAAGATTGAATACGTGTTGAGGCCGGGAGGTATCTATTACATGCTCTGCTTCTCAGACAAGGAGCCACCGGGTTTTGGTCCAAGAAGGCTTTCGAAAGAGATGATTAGAAACGTACTTGAGCCTCATTTCGTCATCGAATATATCCGTGACAGCATCTTTGAATCAAGGATTCATCAAGGTGGTGCTAAGGCATATCTCACACGCGCCAAGGTTTGCTAGACTCTTGACTTGCATTGATGTTGACATTCAACAATCTGATTTTTCTAGATAGGACTTACTGGTGATTTCGGCGTAGAGCTGACACAAGTCATATAACGGAGCGTTATTTAGCGCGCACGTCTTCAGGATAAGGAGGCTCTAAGTTTGAGTGAACACAAGAAGCTTTACGATAAAGTTTTCGACCTACTTGAGAAACATGACTCCTGGATGCGGAACACTCTCAATCTAATAGCCAGTGAGAATGTCAGTTCTCCAGCAGTCAGGTCTGCGATTGTTTGTGATTTCAGAGACCGATATGCAGAAGGATGGCCTGGTGAGCGGGTCTATGCAGGTTGTAAGTACATAGACGAGGTTGAGCTCATCACAATAGACCTTGCGAAGAAGTTGTACAACGCTGAGTTTGCTGATGTACGACCAATCTCAGGGGTTGTGGCAAATCTAGCCATGTATACTGCAGCTATGGACCCGGGTGAAAGAATGATGGCCCTCTCAATAGCACATGGGGGACACATCTCTCATGCTAGGGCAAACCTTGGTGGTACTGCAGGTGCCATCAGGGGACACAAGGTCCGAAACTGGGTGTTTGATGATGAGGAGTTCAACATTGACGTCGACGGGAGTATGGACCTCATCAAGAAGCTTCAAGAGAAGGGTGATGAAATCAAGTTCCTTCTCTTCGGAGGGAGTGTATTTCCATTCCCCCACCCTGTGAAAGAGTTCCGTGAGATAGCAGATGAGTACGGAATGATCATTGGTTATGACTCTGCACATGTTTCAGGGCTCATTGCACAAGGTCTGTTCCAAGACCCACTGAGAGAGGGAGCAGACATCATGACTGCTTCAACACACAAGACTATGCCAGGTCCTCAACATGGTATTGTACTGGCGAAGAAGGAGTTCGCAGATGCCATCAAGCGGGCGTCATTCCCGGGGCTGCTGAGTAATCACCACCTTCACAATGTCGCTGGTCTCGCGGTTGTGTTGGCTGAGATGACTGAATTTGGAGAAGCGTACATGAAACAGATCCTGAAGAATGCTAAAGCACTCGCTCAAGCACTCCATGAGAGAGGGTGGCAAGTGATTGGAGAGCACAAGGGCTTTACAGAGTCGCATGTTGTCCTCGTGGACGTGACTGAAACACCGATGAAAGATGGTGCAAAAGTTGAGAAGAGTCTTGAGGAAGCAAACATAATCATCAACCGTAATCTTCTACCTTGGGACAAGAAGCGAGGTCGAGACTACAGGACACCAGGAGGAATTCGACTTGGTTCCAGTGAGCTGACCAGGCTTGGTATGAAAGAGTCAGAGATGGATGCTACTGCTGAGTTCATGACTCGAGTAGTCATGAAGGGAGAAGATGTGAAGAAGGTCGCCAGCGAAGTAGGAGAGTTTCGCAAGGACTATCAGAAGGTTCACTACGCCTTTGACACTGAAACAGATGCGTATGCACATTTACGATTCATGTAGAGTCTGCTACTGATGCAGGCCCTCATGGAGGGGTTCCATTGAAGATAGAAGAAGCACAGGATATGATGCGGAGAATATACCTTGAGAGAGACCGTGCTCGAGGGATTGATGGTACTCTGAAGAGAACTTTTGAGGAGCTTGATGAACTGCAGGAGGCCATTGAGAACAAGGGTTCAGCTCAAGCCCTTGCTGACGAGGTTGCAGATGTCTTTGCATGGCTCTGTTCTCTTGCAAATCTGTTGGAGATTGATGTTTCAGAGGCATTCTATAGGAAGTATAGTGATGTCTGCTCAAAATGTAAGAAGAGTCCGTGTGTTTGTCCAGAGCCATTGGAATTGAAATTTTGAAAAGCATCAATCGGTTTGTATGAGTATGTTTCGGGTCTTGTAATCATACTCCTTTATCTACAATTAGAAGAGTTAATAAACCGAACACGGTGAGGGAGCACATCCTTTACGTAAGGTGACCATGATGCCAAAAACTGCAAAGAAGAAGAGAAAGAAACGTGGAGAGGGCCCAATGCCGTCAGGCGGCGCGGGTTTGATCAGGTTCTTCGAAGATGAAACGCCAGGCATCAAGGTGGGGCCAACGCTGGTAGTGATAGTAGCGGGTCTGTTAGTGATAGCAACAGTGATAGCGCACATTGCGGCGCTGGCGGCCGCAAATGCAGCGGCAGGCTAATGCCCGAGGCGGAAAGAACACGCCCTAACGATTATAAAGGACACTAGGCCGTTTCGCAGAGGTCGAAGCAGCCAAGACTGGTGAATATAATGAAGATGAAGAGCGAACTGAACAAATACTGTCCGCGGTGCAAAAAGTACACCGTACATGCGGTTTCCATTGGAAAGGCAGGCAAGAGACGTAGTATGTCTGAGGGAGAGCGACGCATGGACAGAAAAAAGAGGGGCTACGGCTCATTTCCCAAGGCAATCCAGAAACGGTTCGCTAAGACAACGAAGAAGACAGTGCTCCGCTTGAAGTGTAAGGAATGTGATCACACCATCCAGTCGAAAAGCATGCGGCTGAAGAAGGTGGAGGTTCAACGAGCGTAGGTGATAGAAGTGCCAAAAGATGAGATTGTTCAACAGCCAAAATCGCGATTTATCAAGGTGAAATGCCTTGATTGCGAGAACGAACAGATTATTTTTGGAAGCGCTAGCACAGAGGTAAAATGCCTGAAGTGTGACAAGGTCTTGGCGAAGCCCAGTGGTGGTAAAGCAAAGCTGGAGCCAATAGCCAGAGAGATTGAGATACTTCCGTAAGGAGTAAAGAAGATGGTCCTGAAACGTGCTGAATGGCCACAGGCAGACGAGTATGCCATTGCAGTCGCCACTAAGGTGGCAAACTATGGGGCATATGTCACTCTACCGGAGTATGGGGATAAGGAGGGGTTCATTCATATCTCCGAGATAAGCAGCACATGGGTTAGGAATATCAGAAATCACATTCATGAGAATCAACGAGTTGTGGTCAAGGTCCTGAAGGTTGACACTGACAAGATGCATATTGATTGTTCGCTCCGAAGGGTGTCTACTGAGGCAAAGAGAGCCAAGAACAACGATTGGAAACGCGCCCAGAAAGCGGAGAAGCTTCTCGAACTCATCGCTAAGGAGAATGACATGTCTCTTGAACAGGTCTATGAGAAGATTGGGTGGCCAATTGAGGATGAGTTTGGAGAGATATACAAGGGTCTTGAATTGGCTGCTGATGGCGATGTTGAAGTCTTCGAAAATGTGGTAGCAACAAAGAAACTGCGAAAACAAGTCGCTGACCTAGCAAAGCAGCGAATTGAGATTCCATCTGTTGAGATTGATGGAGAGATGACGATAACAGTTCCTGGACCAAATGGAGTTGAAGTGATTAAGAAAGCTCTGTCTGCAGGTCTTAGTGAGGGGAAGAAACGCGAAAAATCCACGACGGAGATATATACACTCGGTTCACCGAGATACAAACTCAGGATTGTGAGTCCTGACTATAAAGAAGCTGAAGATCTACTCTCTGATATTCTTGGTCTGATCACTAAGACCGTTGAGAATGGATCGGGTACCATTAGTTTTATGCGAAAGTAGGGGGTCTTCAATGACTCATCTCTACAAGTGCAGCAAGTGTGGGCGATATACACTAGAACAGAAGAAGTGTCCAGAGTGTGGTGGAGCTGTCATTAGTCCAAGACCACCAAAGTTCAGTCCTCAAGATAAATACGGGAAGTATCGCAGAAAGGCAAAGCGTAAGACTCAACGGGAGTCTTCCAAATCAGAGTAAGTCTATGAAAAGAAAAGAACAAGGCGGTTGAGATTGAGGTCAACCGCCAGTCTGTGTGTTTCTAATATAGCTGGACCGGTACCCAGATAGTTTCCCAGTCTCCTGTGAAGGAGGGCTCGCCACGGTCGATATTATTCCACCAGAGTAGTCTAATTTGGTAGTTCATTCCGGGTGTCATTGAGAGATCCTGTGGGTCACCACCATTTAGGGGTATCAGGAATTCAATCACATTTTCACCTGTGGCAAACTCTGAGGAGTTGGTGCCAGTAGAGTCCTCATCCCAAGTACCATCATATTGGATGTGTCCATCGAAATTCTGGCCCATGTAGTTGACGATTCTAAGGTCAGAGCTGAGTGGTGAGTCTAAGGGAGCAATTTGAAGTCCAAGTGCATCATGTCCAAGTGAGTAGTTTTGCATCTGAACTCCATAGTACATGTGTGTACCATTAGACTTTGTATAGACCTGGGCCTCGTAGCTTCCACCAAATGACACCGTGTGACTTGGAAAGGCACTCTCAGTACCTGAGATTACTCCATCCATGTTGATGTCTAGATTGGTATCTACGAGGTTCAGTTTCCAATCGGCGTTTGTACGGTTCACCCACTGGTTATACATGGTGTAGTCAATCTCGTAGATCTTGACTGTTCCATATCCCGAACTATAGTATGGTCCTAAGAACGCACCATGAAGCTCAACGGGCATATGATCAGTCCAATCAGTGTCACTCCAAAGGACCTGATCGGCGCTGACTCTAGAATCGGGAAGACCCATAGCAGTAGCCTCGTCCTGATTTTTGGGTTCACCATATACAAGTAATTTGTACAGTGTGGATGTGTAGAACGCTTCTTTGGTAGCATCATTGGTACCAAGATAGGTCGCATCATCAATGATTGCACTACCCAGCTTGTCCTCTGCAATTCGGACCATCCATGGCCACTTACCCTCGTCGCCACCGAATCCCGAATAGCGGTGCCCAAAGTAGACGAGCACATGTGTGGTGTTCCAACTCTTGAAATACCTAAGGGACTCCGTTAGGTTGAGCGCCATGAGCGCATACCCCATCTTGGCGATTTGCGTACTGTTAAACGTCGCATTATCCACTATGGTTTGTTTGCCAGATGCCCCGTTTATCCAATATCCATAGTCCCACCAACTGGCAATAATTGCATCATCTGGTAAGACATTTCGAATGTATGTCATTGCGGTCTGCCAATCGGTAGCTTGACCTGTGGCTGAAAGATCAGATTGTGCAAATTCAGGATTTCCAACCTGAAGATCCACATATTGGACGCTAAGTATGATATTGACCGACAGAAGCAGTGCAACAAATGCGAATGCAGTGAGGGCATGCTCTGAGGTCAGTGATGAACTCATCCTGAATCTTCGTCTTTCAAACACAGACTTCTCGCTGACAACTTTCGCGAAGGGTTCAAGAATGTTGTAAGTTGCAACGGCAGCCAAGATTGCTACTCCTGGTGCGAGGATTAGATTAAGACGAATCATACTACCTGCAAAGTACACAGAAGTCAGCCCGTATAGCAGCATAAACCAATCTTCGTCACGTCCTCTCTTGAAGAGGAAATACATTCCTAACGGGAAGAAGAATATTAGAATCAGAAGAATGTTGTAAAAACTACCCCATGGACTAGGAAGGTGCTCAGCAACTGATGCAAGAATTCTCTGGTCAAGTCGCGTGAATGGGTTGATTACAGTGAGAAACTTTGATCCGAGTTGAATCAAAGGATTAGAGTTGTAGGGTCTGATTTCAAGCTGCATTCCACCGGCATACATCAAGTAAGCGCCAATACCAATAATGGGGACTATCAACCCGGTCAGTATTGGTTTGAGATGTGGGGCCAGTGTTGAAGCTGTGCTTTCACGATAACCTCCAATCCTTAACCAAATCTCATAGAGAACAAGTAGTCCACCAACACCAATAGGAGCTGCGATTGCGAAAGAAGTAAGACTGGTAAATCCATTTCGTGGAACGAGGCCTCCTATGAAGATGCCTAGAATTACGGTCATCAAGTATGTGGTCAAGAGTCGTTTACTATATCGTCCCATTGCTAACATGATGAAGCCATAGACTGCAAGGAGTCCGAGCATGAAGTCGGATGCACCCCAAGAGGCTTGCAGGTAGCCAAGCGACAGACCTGCACCAATCGATGCTGGAATTGAGCCTCGCTTCAGCCCACGAATGAACAGAAACGAAGTGAGCAAAATGGCAAACACACCAATGCATTCGTTGTCATAAAAGCCTGCAACAGTTCTTGTTATGAGAGCAGGAATGAATGCAGTGAATAATCCCGCAAAAAGCCCTACTGTGTTGTTTGAGAGCTCTCTTCCAAGGAAGAATGCAACGATTGCTGTCAGTGCACCCATGAAAGCGGGAAGAATCAGGGACACTGTCAAGACGTCAACATGGATTCCTATTCCATTAAGAAGGAAGTATAGGAATGCAGATGTGAATGGAACTCCAATGTAACTTGTCAGGGCCATATCACGACCAAATGGAACCCAAGTGGAATGATCATACCATGTGAAGAAAGCACCAAATCCATTATCGGCGACATAGTCTGTCACTTTTAATTGGAACCAGGGGTCGAACGCACGTACAATTGGCTGAGAGTTGAATAATGGTTCAAGACGAAGTAAGAGAGCAGTTGTATAAATCAAGAGCAGCGTCACAGCTATCATGATTGACCCGCGTGAAATCTTTGACTTTGGTCTATGGAATACTTTACGCAGAAATCTTCCAGTTGACCGTTTGAATTTGCCAAATGACATATATGGTACATTCTCCGAACTGTTTCGAACTATCGGCAGCGATTTTGTGATTCGCTAAAAAGGTTGCTGTTAATTGTAAACTCGTCCTATATAGAAAAACCTGTGGAAAGAGGCTATTAGAGCATGGAAAGGGACGTGCCCTTGTCCATTGCTCATGCAGTTCTATTTGAAACTTAAAGGGAATCGATGAATTCCTTGTAAGCACCTGCATCCATAAGACCTGCAAGGTCGGTATCAAGATTTGATGGTTTGAGCTTGAACATCCATCCCTTGCCATACGGGTCTTCATTGACTATCTCTGGAGCATCCTCTAGTTCATTGTTCACTTCGACAATCTCTCCACTAACTGGCGAGAAAATGTCTGATGATGCTTTCATGGATTCAACTAGTCCACACTCACCATTAGCCTCCAAAGTAGTTCCTACCTCTGAGATTTCAACAAAGGTGATTTCGTGGAGAGAGTTTTGGGCATAGTCTGTAATGCCGACAACGACCAAGTCACCCTCGACCTTAATCCATTCGTGATCCTTGCTGTATTTTCTATCATCCTTAACCGCGGTGTCGCTCATTCGGTCCACCTACGTATTGCGGAGAGCTTGCCCAGTTTAAATGAGTTTGGTTATTGAAACCGGGTGGCTCCGTAGACCTCTGGGTCGTAAAACGGCCAGCTTGTGACTTCTGCTCTTCTCTTTCGACCCTTGATGTCAATCTCCACAATTTCACTTTCATTGACCAAATCAGGCCTAACAGAAGCAAGAGCGATGCCTTTGTCCAATACAGGTGATAAACCTCCACTGGTGACTTCCCCGATAACTTCACCATTGGAAAGGACTGGATAATGTTCCCTCGGAATTCCACGGTCTATCATCACTAATCCAATACGCGTCTTTCTGATTCCACCCTCTTTCTTATGGTGCTCTACAACGTCGTATCCAATATAATGAGGATCCACCTTGAATTTGACCGCATATGGGATTCTCGCCTCTATTGGAGAGGTTTCTTCATTGATTTCATGACCATAGAGAACAAACCCAGCCTCAAGACGCAACGAGTCTCTAGAACCTAGACCGCAGGGCTTTGTATCAAATTCCTTCCCCTGTTGGAGAAGCTCCTCCCAGAATGATATCGCCTTCTTCTTACCATCATCATCAAATTTAGTGTCCAAAAGAAGAATCTCTACACCATCTTCACCTGTGTAACCAGTCCTGCAGAGATAACAGTCATAACCTGCAAGTTTCACTCGATAGCAGGAGAACCTAGCATATTCGCTGATATCCCTATCAGCAACCTTCTGGATGAGATCAAGAGCTTTTGGTCCCTGAACAGCTATCATAGTGATTTCTCTGGACTTGTCAAGGACCTCAACCTCAAAGTCAGTTGCATACTTCTGAAGGTGGGCATGAATCTTTGGACCGTTTGATGCATTTGTGATCCAGATGTATTCATCTTCACCCACCCTGTAGAGTGTTAGGTCATCATGAATTCCACCCTGCTCATTCAGACAGGTGGTGTACTGTCCATCATTTACATTCAGTTTGCTTACATTATTGGTTGTAAGAGTCTGGAGGAACTCCCTAGCCTGAGGACCCTTGATGACAAATCTGGACATGTGTGAGGTGTCGAAAATGCCAATGCTATTTCGTACAGCCATGTGTTCTTCCCGGATATCGGTGTAACGAACAGGCATCTCCCATCCAGCAAAAGGTATTACATCGCCATGTTTCACATGCCAGTCATAAAGATGCGTGCGTTTGAGTTCATCATTCATGATATTTCACCAAGTATGAGTCCCTACTGGTGTTCGTAGCGGATTCAGCTACCATTTTATTTCCTTCTATGAAGCTATACAATAAGAGGTACAGTTACTTGAGCGATTTCCCTAATGTAGATATTCGAGGATTATTGGTTGGACTGGATCAGCCTGTTCGATTGATGAGTGTAATCAACCTATCACCGGAGTCGTTCTACAAGGGAGCTGTTGCAGAGAGTATTGACAAATTTCATGAGATGATGGAAAACGCGTCAGGTTTGGGTGCGGATATTGTTGACATTGGAGGTGCTTCCACAGCTCCAAGACATGTTTATGGAACACCAAGGATTTCGGTTGAAGAGGAAATTAAACGGGTTTCTCAAGCTCTAGAGTCTGTTGAAGTTTCAAAGTATCCACCTATCTCAATCGACACAACATCATCAGAAGTGGCTGAAGTAGCGCTAGATCTTGGTGCTGTGATGATCAATGATGTTTCAGGACTACACTCCGATTCAGAGATGGCAAATCTTGTGGCAGACCAACAGGTCCCGATTGTTCTGATGGCTAGCTGTGAAACACCATGTGAAGCAGTTCAGGCATCGATTGAGTCGTTAAAAGACAGTCTCAGAATTGCAGAGGAAGCGGGGATTCAACAGGATAAGATAATCTTAGACCCCGGGATTGGTTTTGGAAAGCCACCAGAGGTGGATATAGCAATCCTTCGTGGTTTAAAGCAGTATACAGAACTTGGGTATCCACTTCTCATAGGAATTTCTCGAAAAGCATTCATTGGTTATATACTAGACCAACCAGACCCAGCCGATAGGTTAGTTGGTTCATTGATAGCAACCGCTTTTGCTGTAATGAATGGAGTACGTATTGTTCGAACTCATGATATTTTAGAAACTAGAATAGCAATCAGGATGGGAGAAGCTTTGCGTGAGTCACTGAAATACGAATAGAAGGTGATGTAAAAGTTGAGATGGGATGAATGGCAGCCAATATACCTAGACATTGTAGAGAGATTGGGCCTTGACTCTGCTGCAGATAGAAGAGCGACCAACCTTCTCACTTCGCTACTTGAGCCAATCGATCCTGATCCACTCCTGACAAAATTGTCAGATCTAATCTCAGAAAAACAGGTCGTGGTATGTGGTGCGGGTCCGTCTCTGAAACAACAGTTGAAACCTTTCTCTGAAAAAGTGAAGCATACAGAGTTTGTATTTGCTGTTGCTGATGGCGCCACCTCAGTCATGCTCGAACTTGGTCTTCCCTGTGATGTGATCGTGACTGATTTGGACGGGACTTTAGATCACCTGATTGAAGCAAGGAATAATGGCGCCTTGTTCATTGTGCATGCTCATGGAGACAACATTGATCGTGTAAAATCCATTGTTCCACGATTAAGTCCGGTTTTGGGAAGCACACAGGTTGAGCCAACAAGTAGGGCTTTTCTGTGGGGAGGATTCACAGATGGTGATAGGGCGTGTCATGTTGTCAGTGACTACTCACCAAAGAAGATTATCCTTGCAGGGATGGATTTCGGCTTAACTGTAGGGAGATGGTCCAAACCCGGACATGATGACCACTACCTAGCTGATGAAAGGAAGAGAATAAAACTGGAAATCGCAGAAGAGTTAATCGCTCGTCTTCTGAATCGAACGAAGATAGAACATGAATTCCTGACTTAGACTAATCTTTCATGCATTCTGGATTGAGGGAGGATGTTCCTAGAGGAAACCAGCCTTTACGCTCCATAGATAACTGAATACCAGAAAAGCGACACCTGCCATTATCATTCCAAGTATCATGAGTCTAGTCGCATAACCTGGTTGGAAGACGTATTTTGAAGCATAGTATACGAGTCCCAAGCCAACAACACCCACAAGAATAATCACTGATGCAACAATCCCCTCCATTCCTAATTGCTGATCAATTCCAGGAGCAATTAGAATTGGAGCACCAGATGAACTTCCAGCTACTGCAGGTGGTGTTCGGACTAAGGTATAGATATTACCTCCAAGGACAAATAGCACTGCAACAAACATAATTCCAAACAGAACTGTGTCCGGAGGACGAGTAGGCATTCCAAAACTGGGCCTACTAAGTCGTACTCTTGGTCGTACTATGAAACGTGGCCACCAAGGTCTCACATATCTTACCTCGAGCGGTCCCATTTTGTGTCTGCTTTTAAGACTTACGCGATATGCAATGTTGTACTAATGCGTTGATCTGATGAGCCACAACGGCTATTTGAGGGATTCAATTTAGGTGGAGTGATTGAGTAGAGAGGTATGTGAATTTGGCTAGAGTGATGGTAATCACAGAGAAACCCACTGCAGCAAAACGTATTGCACATGCTCTGGATGAAAACAAAACCCCCACTGAGGTCAAGAAACGTGCAGCTTCATATTTTGATTGTAAGAGGGGAGATGATAATCTTATTGTCGTATATGCGCTCGGGCATCTTTTTGAACTGAAGCAGACTGTGAAGGGATGGACATATCCGAGGATGGAGACCTCATGGGTTCCAAGATATGAGGTAGAGAAGAAGGCTACTCAGACCAAACCAATCATCAGCTTAATCCAAAAGTTGGCAAAGGATGTTGACTCGTTTATTGTTGCAACTGATTATGATATTGAGGGGAGTCTGATTGGGTATCTCACCTTGACACACGCCTGCAATGCTGATCCTGAAAAGGCTCAGAGAATGTTCTTCAGTACTCTTACAGACAAAGAGATACAAGGAGCCTATGAGAAGGTGTCAGATAGGCTTGATTTCCCAATGATATCAGCCGGTCAGGTAAGACATGAGGTTGATTGGCTGTATGGAATCAATCTCACAAGGGCATTGACACTCTCTGTAAAGAATACTGCAGGTTGGTTCAAAATCATATCAACTGGGAGGGTACAAGGACCAACTCTTTCATATGTAGCAGAAAGAGAGAAACAAATCAACCTCTTTGTACCGAAACCATTCTGGGTAATCCATGTAAAGACTATTCACAATGATATGGAGATTGAACTAGAATACTCCAAGAAACGTATTGACACCAAAGATGAAGCTGATACTATTGTGAGGACTCTAGATGGACAGACTGCCAATGTGAAGACCATTAACAGAAGAACAACCAGTCAACCGGCACATCCACCATTCAATCTCAGTACGCTCCAATCAGAAGCCTATCGACACTTCGGTTTCAAACCAAGCAGAACACTAGCCATTGCCCAATCACTCTATCTAGATGCAATTATCTCCTATCCGCGAACGAGTAGTGAGAAGTTACCAGAAACATTGGACCTGAAAGAGATACTTGATGGACTTGGAAAGATGAAGGACTATGCTTCAATAGCCAAACAAGTATTGAAGTCAGGAGATTTATCACCAGTACAGGGCAAGAAGAGCGACCCAGCTCATCCAGCAATTCATCCTACTGGAGCCAAGGCAACAAAACGACTCACACCCAGCGAAAAGAGGCTCTATGACCTCATTGTTAGGAGATTCCTTGCACTCTTTAGAGAACCTGCTGTGAAAGAACATCTTCGTGCAGATATAGCATATGAAGACCATCTTCTCTATCTGAGAGGCCTTCGAATTCTGAAACCGGGATGGATGGAGTTCTATAGTCCCTATTCGAAGACAAATGAGAGAGAGCTTCCAGACATCTCTGAGGGAGAACTCCTTCTGCTGAGTTCAGTCAATAATGAGGAACATTACACCCAACCACCTGCACGATTCAATCCAGCAAGTCTCTTGAAGCTACTGGAAAGGGAGAATCTAGGGACAAAAGCTACCAGAGCAAGAATCGTTGACTCTATCAAATCGCGGGGATATACGCTAAATGACCGTTTCGAACTTTCCACTCTAGGTTACGCCCTCTTCGAAACCCTTGTTAAATACATACCAGATATTCTCTCTCCCGATCTAACCCGGTTATTGGAAAAGGATATGGATGATATCCAGCAAGAGAAGACGGACAGAGAGAATGTGTTAAGGAGAGCCAAAGATTCTCTCTTAGATCTGCTTGAGGAGTTCAAGTCACGTGAAGAAGAGATTGGTAACGAACTCGTGACGGGATTACAGAGATACTGGAGATCCAAAGAGGAGCTAGGTAAGTGTCCCAAATGTAAGGAGGGGACACTTCGTGTGATAAGATCCTCAAAGACAGGAAAGAGATTCTTGGGTTGCTCTAACTACCGTGAGGGAAAATGTGACCAGACATTTCCGCTTCCACAAAAGGGAGATCTATCACCTTTAGACGC
>JBHLRC010000074.1:0-15249 GCA_048882965.1 Candidatus Thorarchaeota archaeon | reverse complement strand
AAGTATTACCATTCTGCTTATCGTAAGTGGTGGCGTCCTAGTGGGGAAAAAAGACGAATTCATGGGAATCTAACTCAGGGGTTGGTAGACATAAACAAGGCAATCAGACCGACCCTCAACATTCTCGATGGCATAGTTGTGAGTAATGATGTAGATATGACAAATACACAAGGCCAGAGTCCATTTGACCTAAACACGATCCTTGCTAGCAAAGACCCGCTTGCCCTTGATTGCATAGCAACAAGAATCGGGGGACTGGATCCGTTCAGCATATCATATCTCAAGCATGCTGCAGAAATGGGAATAGGCGAATCAGACTACAACAAAATTCAGATTCGTGGAACTCCATTGGATGTCATAATTAAAACGTGGGAAACAAATTTAGCCCAAAAACAAACAAGCTCCAAAGCTTCCTGATTTAAAATAAGCATAGGGGGTGGTTACCCCCTATTCTGTGATTGTACGAAGTTTTCATTCCTTCTCATACTTGAAGCTCAGAGAAACTCGTGCACGATAAGCTGCAATCTTGCCATCCTCAATCTTCACATCAAGGTCTTTGACCTCTGCAATTCTAAGATCACGAAGACTCTCAGATGCTTTATCGATGGCACTTTTGACAGCATCCTCCCAGCTCTTTGTGCTGGTCCCAACTAAGTCGATTATCTTGTATACACTTTCATCCATTAGAGAAATTCCTCCTTCATTATGGAAGTAATATCAATTAGTATTACTTGAACAAAAGCCTTGCCCAGTTTTGCAGATATTGATTTCCAACTCTACAGAAATAGTGGTTTTGCCCTATTTCTTTCCAAAGAAGTAGACCAGTGATGGTTCAGATGAACCATCAGCTTTGAGCCTATCCTTGAGTAATTCAGCTTCTTTTCTCAGTTCATCGAAGGAGGGGTGTTCTTTTACTTTATTAAGTAGTTTGTCTAAATTTGCAATTCGAGAGGAAATAATCTCATTATTCATCGGGTCTGTACACTGTTGTGCATCATCACAGAACAGACATTTGACAGACCAAGAGGACAACAAAGCCTCCACCTCACTCAAACCTATCTTGTCAATCAAGTTTCTAAGTCGCTCACGAGAGAGAGTTTCGAAATGAGGGATGCCAAGAAGAGTATCAACCTTCGCCTCGAAGTGATGTACATCTCTGTCTGCAATCTGAGCTGCGGTCTGTTCTCCATCAGAATACATCTCTTGGATTATGAAGTTTCCCCCAGGTTTCAACACGCGATACATCTCTGAAAATACAGTGTCAATATTCTCTAGGTGGTGAATCGAGTATGAAATACAAACGGTGTCAAACCTATTGTTCTTGAATGTCAATGATTCAGCATTCATGACCATGAATTTCGCCTGGACATCTTTGAATCTCTTTCTAGCCTTTTCCAGACCTTTGTCAGAGATATCAACTCCTGTGAATGAGGTATAATCTTTCAATGTCTTCATCAAGACACCAATGAAATCTCCATCATCAGTGCCAACATCGAGGATGTTTCCACCAGATATGGTACCGAGTCTCTTTCTGACCTCGATTGCACCAGACTCTCGGAGTGAATCAGGAAGATCCGGAATCAACTCAGAACCATCCGGAAACAACTCATGACTGTGGGGCAGTATGTTGTAGAATTTCTTGAATTATCCGAGGAGCAACCTCGGTTGGAAAGCTGTGGCCCATTCCTTCAATGATCACCAGTTTCGCATCAGGTATGCTTTGGGCTGTGTCTTTTCCCGCCTCAACTGGGACCAACGGATCGGCATCTCCATGTATCACGAGGGTTGGTATCTTTACCTTCCCTAATGCCTCCTTTCGGCTGCCAGAGGTGAGAATTGCACCTAGTTGTCTCGAAAGTCCTTGAGGATGATAACATCTATCATACGATTTTCCTGCATAATTACGTACGTAATCTTCATCCAAGGGATATTTCGATCCATGGAGTACTTTAGCAGTCTTCAGCTGGTTTGTTACGTAGTCGTTCTTATTTGAAACAGGAGGTGCAAGTAGAACCTCCATCGCCTCGGGCTTGGCTTGGGGTAAATTCGGGTTGCCTGTTGAGGACATAATTGATGTCAATGTCCGAACTCGTTCAGGATAATGAATAGCAATACTCTGGGCGATCATGCCACCCATTGAAACGCCAACAACATCAGCTGCTTCAATCTTAAGGGTGTCAAGCAGACCTACTGCATCAGCAGCCATGTCTTTCAGCGTGTAAGGCACATCTACCTTTCCTCCTTGTATCAATGACATGACATTTGGAGTTCCTGCTTTGTCAAACTTCGTTGATAGTCCCACATCACGGTTATCAAATCGAATTACCCAACGTCCTTGTGATGCAAGCGCTTTACAAAATGCTTCATCCCACCGAATCATCTGTGACGCTAAGCCCATGATTAGCAACATGGGCTTAGATGAGGGATCCCCAAAAGTATCGTAGGTAAGTTCAACCTCACCAACCTTTGCGGTTTTTTCTCCACTATATGGAATTTCTGTCAATCTTCAAATCCTCCGAATAACTTCATAATACATGTTTAGAACTACCCTATCTATTTTTCCAATGACAATGGGTCGCTCTTTGTCCGAAAATCATCAGAATCAGCTAATTTCAGACTGTGAATAGATGCTTACGAAGATTTTATACCCATTTTTACAATTGTTTAATCTTGATTCACCTCAAAGAAATCTGACTCATGCGGAATCGGACTAACATGAAAAGATTCTCAGCTGATAACCTGTTGGTCATAGGAATAATACTTGCCATGTTATTCTGCTCCATACCTTTCAAACAAGTCGTCGAGGTGACAGAAGCTGCAGAATACGCCTCCACAGACGATTATCAGATTGAAGTGGGTTTTGGCGGGCCCAGTGTAACATGGGTAACCGTTATGTGCAACAGGACGTCAGAGATAAGATTTCTTTACCAAACAGGTGTCTGGATTTCCACACAGACTGTTCTCCTAACTACATATACTTCAATGACTGCACGTTTTAACTTCAATTCAGAACATTCAAACAATATAGTGGAGATAATATCAGATGGGCCGGTTCTGGTTCGCATTATTTACACATATCTGGTTGAAACTGAAATAAGTATCTTCAGCAGAGTATTGTACTCAATCAGCAATCAGAGGTAGTAAACACTCTCAACCCATAGTAATGATATAGACAGCTGGAATAGATGTTGTTCATTCTTTCTTTGTGGGTTGTTTTACGCGTGAATCTACATCAACACCATCATTTTCAGCAATTCGTAGAAGAAGTGGGATGAGTGACAGGTCAATTGATACAAGATAAGCCAGTTTTTTGTGAGTATATGTTCTTGCGCCAGCAGTCAGTAATTCCCAAAGACGCCTGTAAGAATATTTCAACTTATGATATTCGTTTTTCAGCATACTGAATCCATTTGGGCTATCAAGAGCATCTTTGATTATTTGTTCAAAGTAAGACGTATCAATTGCTATACCTTCTGAGATGAAGGTACCATATTGCATGTCATATATGGTAGGTCTCATGCCTGTAACATAATCAATCTCATCAAAAGTTATCACGAATGACGAAGGTGTTTCATCTATGAAAAGAGAATCAATCTGATCCTTTACAACTCTGCCAATACTTTTGTTGTTGTGAATGAGATAAAGTGAATTCCCAGCAATGAGTTGAGCGGATATATGTGCGAATGCTTTGATTGCCTGGTCCTGTTTGTCACCAAATGAACTGATGAGGGAGTTCAAATCAATGATGTCATCTTTCACAGTTGCTTCTGGTTCAGCCTCCGCTGATGTTCCTTGGTTCACCTGAACCAGTGATGGATACTCAACTCCTCGTGCTTTGAGATTCATGTCTAGGTAGACGAGGATTGCATGCTGTGGATCACCATGTACTGAAATTACTGAGATGAGACCAGTTTTCGCTTTCTCTATATCATCCTCTGTGATTTCCAAGGGTACATTTTCTTTGCATATATTGCAGAAAGCATATACCTCAGAGGGTTCATCTTCAGCCACAGTTCAACAACTCAAGGGATTACTCACTAATACTTCCAGACTTTGCGTTATCAACGATTCTCGTACTATTTCAGTTGGTATAATATTCGCTAAGACTGGTTTCTAGTTAGCTAATTCCCAAGCTTTAGTTTGAAAACCTTCTCAAACTTGTTCAATTTAGGCGCTATTATCACTCGACAATATCCCTCATTTGGATTATTACGGTAGTAGTTCTGATGATAGTCCTCTGCCTTGTAGAATTCTTCAAAGGGGACAATCTCTGTGACTATGGGATTCTTCCAATCTCCACTATTATCAAGTTCAGCCTTAACTCTTTCAGATGTCTTACGTTGTTCATCAGAGTGATAGAAAATCACAGATCTGTATTGTGTTCCAACATCGTTGCCTTGTCGGTTCAATGTCGTTGGATCATGGATATCGAAAAAGACCTCAAGTAATTCTTCATACGAGATTTGTTCGGGATTAAATTGAATCTGGCATACCTCTGCGTGTCCTGTCCGACCTGTGCAAACTTGTTGATATGTAGGATTCTCTACATGACCACCAGAGTATCCTGACACAACGGATGAAACGCCTTTTAGTTGTTGAAACACAGCTTCTGTACACCAGAAGCATCCAGAACCAAACGTTGCAGTTTCCATACTTATAGTTGGATTTCAACATATATCAACTACAGGAAAGGGGAAATGCTGTGTATGTAGGTAGGAATATCACGAGGTTTGTGATTAATTCCAATCATGGCCCTCGATTTTGATATAATGCGACGCTTGGTTGAGAACCTGAATGTAGGAATCTGCGTATTAGACAGAGATGACAAGATTGTGATCTTCAACCGAAAAGTTTCGCAACAGCTCCAACAAGATGAAGATAGAATGAATTCATCCATTCTTCGGTGTCATCCTGAACGAGCTGAACCGGGAGTCCTCAAGATGATTGGCGATTTGAAGAGTGGGAAACTGGAGAGATATGAGGGATGGGTTCATTTCATTGGCGGCTATTTCTATGAGCATATCTATGCAATACGCAATGAGAGTGGAAACCACCTAGCCACTGTTATGGAACTACATGATGGGAAAGAGAGAGCGGAGTATCTCAAGATGACAGAGGGATGGGAACCACCGCCAGAGCATGGGAGAGGAGAGAGTTCTCCAAGAAATCCGTTTCCCTAGTCAATCAAAAGCATTACCCTCGAGTCGACTGACTCTGATATTCATTAAGACTCGTAGCAGATACACAAAGAATCCAATTACTCCAAGAACTACGCAGAGGTTGTATACAAACCCGAAAGACAGAACCCCAAGAAACGGATTACCCAGAAAAGGGTAGAGTGGATTCATTTCTGAGTAGAGAAACGAGTCAAGTAGGACATGTGAATATGTTCCAATAAAACTGGCGGGTAAGATATGCCGGAACGTTGACTGCTGTTTCAATCCAAAGAACCCAACAAACTCATTGAGATATTTCCTTAGTGGATAGATGCAGAGTGAGAGGACAATAGCAACCAATGTGGCTCCTAGATAGGTATGAAAGAACGCATGCAGTGGCAGTGGCAAATCGAATAGAATTACTGCGAGTGGTTCTAGATCCAATATGACACTGGCTATCATCACTGTCGCTATGTCAATGAAGGGAAAGAGAAGAGCCCCAATCAATAGAGCAGGTCCAAAATGGTACGGTGTAAATGGCATTTCAAATTCCCAACCTAGTGAACAATGCTTGTGTCATATAAGTGACTTGAGAACTGAATGGTCGTACTAGACATCGTCTGTTATGTTTACTTTCTAGAACGTAAGAAGATGAAGTGAAACCCTCCAATTCGACCCGTTGAGAACAGAAATAGAAGGAGAACTTCCGAACCGGGGGGCCTCGAATTATATGTTACAGTATTACGTAATAAACTTTGTTATTAGAGACGTGTAATCGAAAGTTTTATTACATGTAACACGTAATACTATTTGAGGTATTCATGCGAATTCGGAGGAACATGAGCATCAAAATTTCGGAAACGGCTCTAAGTGGCTCCTGTTCTTTCCCTATGATTTCAGAAATCTCGAATTAAGTGAGGAGATAGAATGAAGAATAAGAGGTCTGCAAGACTCGGGTTTGTAGCAGCTATCTGGCTTGTCTTGTCAGTTGTTGTATTTGGAACACTGATTGGAATTGCTTGGATGAGTATGAATAGCTGATGTATCAGCCGATGTTTTCATAAACAACTCTGTTGATGATGAAACAACTGCGTTGGATCCTATATTGCACTACAGAAACAGAGATTACTGGCCAACTCCAACAGAGGATGTAATCAGAAATTACCGTGACAGACCATACTATCCACTACCGCAATACATCGGGCCTTCTGAGAATCCCGGTGCATTTGGATTTCTACGAGCGTAGAAATCCTCTACAACCACCATTAGGGGAGTGAATAACCTCCCCATCCCCCTTTTCTAATTCGAATTTCTCTAATCTAAAAATGCTTCAATTCTATAAAAAACAGTCTTACTTGGATTCTTCCTGAAACGCCTCGTAGGCATGTTTCTTGGCTGAATCGCGTAGTTTACGAATATCGGCTGCTTGGGTCTTAATTTCCTCAAAGAGGCTCATTCTAGCTGAAATTGCTTGTTCGACAAAAGCAGAAACTGCTTCAGATCGACTCTTGAAGATTTCAAGTTCTACAAGGGCATCCAAAATCTCAACGATGTCACCGCTCATCCGTGTCATTACAGACACTTCACGCTTCTTCGAAACAATATCTTCATCCGACAAACGACCAAGAAGCTGTTCACGCAAGCTTAGTTGTACGCCCCCTGTTTCGGTCGATTTTTTCTTTTCTGACATCTTGTTCACCTCAAAGCTTACATGTATGTGTAGATTTTAGTACACTTAAGTGTTGTTACAGTAATAGTATTACGTTATACATGATATAAACTCATCGGTTGCGGAATGTGCATGAAAAGTGTGGCTAAACATCATACACAGAGAAGCTGATTGAGATAGTATGATTAGCAATTGATGGGCGTTAGATTATGAACTTTTTTTTTCAGATTTATGGCGAAACTACGTATGCAAACAGTCTTAACCAATTAACTGAGCGCACCCACCGTTTGAAAAGGTGCTATAAAACAAGGTGCCACAGATGCGCATATTGAAGATGCAGTCAAAGTTTCTTGAGGTATTCCTCGAGAGCCTGGAAAAGTTTGGTCAGTTATATGGACCCAAATGGAGGAATGGTGTGTTGTCCTATGACCATCTTGAGAATATATCAGAACTGGTCATTTCTGACGATTACCCTATGATCCCCATCAAGAAACTATTCCATCCAATGCAGTTTACAATGATGCATTTCAATGAGAAGGGTTTCTATCCAGACTATTCTGTAATTGAGAAGAGAGTTGTGTTAGGAGTTCACCCGTGTGAAATTCACAGCCTTCTCAGACTAGATGATGTGTTCCTGAGAGAGCCTGCAGATCCATATTATGCTGGACTAAGAGAGAACACAGCCATCATAGGATTCTCATGTCTCCCATTGGAGAATCATCTTTGTCATTCTACTGACACGGATATTGTGAGTGAGGGTTTTGACCTCTTCTTTGTGAAACTGAATGAATTCTATCTTGTATGGGTAGGGTCCAGTCTCGGTTATGATATGATTCACGAGAGAGAGGAGTTCTTTGATGAGGATGTGACCCATGAGGACATCCAGATGTATGTTGAGTGGCGTCAAAAACGAAACAAGATGTTCAAGAAGAGCTTCGAGTTTGATAGCATGCCGGATCTCATGGATTTGAGTCATAAGAGCAAAATCTGGGACTATTTTGGGGACAAGTGTCTCTCTTGCGGGCAGTGCTCAATGGTTTGCCCTACATGCAATTGCTTCAATGTGACGGATGTTTTTGATGTCACAAACAAGACTATCGGACGACGTGACCGCATGTGGGATAGTTGTATGTTTGTTGACTACAGCCTTGTAGCTGGAGGCCATAATTTCAGAGCTTCACGCGCAGATCGTCTGAGATTATGGTATGGTCACAAGCTGAAGACCTTTGGAGTGGATTACGGCCGTCCAGGATGTATAGGCTGTGGGCGATGTGTGGACACATGTCCTGTGGATATCAATGTCCTCACGATTTCTGAGGCATTGACAACCAAGGAGGTGCCCAATCAATGATAGCAACTGAGGAAATCGAAAATCCATTCAAGCCTAAGGCGGCAAGGATTGTACGACAGTATGACCTGATTAAAGATCACAGATTCTTCCAAATCAGACACATTGACATGAAAAAGGCAATGTCCTTCACCTACAATCCTGGCCAGTTCATGATGTTGTCAATACCCGGAGTGGGAGAAGCGCCAGTGTCGATTTCATCTACACCTAGCCGCCCTGGTATTCTTGAATTAGGAGTACGAAAGGTGGGTAAACTGACTAATGCCTTGTTCCAGAAGCATGACAATGATGTAATATACATTCGCGGACCGTACGGAAATGGGTTCAAGCTGGACCAGATGGTTAACAAAGACCTCATCATTGTTGCAGGAGGTCTAGGAGTAATCCCACTGCGTTCGATTCTGTACTACGCACTTGACAACCGAGACATGTTCAATAGACTCTTCTTCTTGTATGGAGCGAGGAGTCCTGAGGAGTTCCTGTTTAGAAGAGAGTTCTTCCAAATCAAGGATAGGGAAGATATTGAATGTCTCTATACAGTAGACAAACCAGACAAGGAATGGACTGAGAATGTTGGTGTTGTGACAAAGCTATTCAAAGAACTTCCAACTATCGACCCAGGAGAAACCAATGCAGTTGTTGTCGGACCACCGGTCATGTACAAATTTGTTATCGATGAGTTCCTGAAACTAAAGATCCCCAAAAACCAGATTCAACTCTCTCTTGAGAGACGGATGAAGTGCGGAATCGGAAAATGTGGGCATTGTGCGATAGAGCATCTCTATACCTGCATGGATGGACCGGTATTCACGTATTGGGACACATTACACTTCAGGGAGTTGATCTAAGGTGACAGCAACAGAGAAACCAAAGATAGGCATCTATGGCCTCACTGGCTGTGCAGGTGATCAACTTCTCATCATTCATACGGAGGATGAAATTCTGAATCTTTTTGGTTCAGTCAATATCCAGTCATTTGTGATGGCATCAAGTAATCCAATTGAGGAAGACCTTGATGTCGCATTCATTGAGGGAAGTGTCAGCACAGAGGAGGAGAAAGAACATCTCCAAGAGATTAGGAAGCGGACAAAGATCCTGGTGGCCATTGGCAACTGTGCCGTTAACGGTGGACCTCAAGCGATGTACACAGATGACGGAGGATATGAAGAGAGACTAAAGAAGGTCTATGGCGATGGTGTCAAGTTTGTGACAAAGCCATTGGAAGCCAAACCAATCGATGCGTTTGTGGATGTGGACTATTACCTTCCAGGATGTCCAATTAGTCAACCGCAGACCTTCGCTCTGATTTCTAGACTGATCCATGGGGCATCTCCAGAACCATATCCTCATCCTGTTTGTCATGAGTGTAAACTAAATGAAAATAGGTGTCGCCTTCTTGACGAAAAATTCTGCATTGGGCCTCTAACACTAGGAGGCTGTGGATCTGTCTGTCCGAGTCATGGACTTCCTTGTGTAGGGTGCTGGGGACCAAATGAGGATGGAAACTTTACCCAACATATAGAATTGCTTGAGAGTTTTGGGTTTAGTAGGGACGAGATAATACGACGAATCAGAGGTTATGGTGGGGCTAAGATTATCAAATTCATAGAAGATGGAGGGAAATAGAATGGCAGACACGAAGAATATCACTATCGAACCCCTGGCGAGAGTGGAAGGTCATGGTGGAATCAAAGTTGAGATTAAGGACAATAAGATAAACAATGTCGAAGTTCGGATTCTTGAGGGACCTCGTCTCTTCGAAGAGCTCGTGGTGGGTAAGACACCTCAAGAGGATCTCAGTATTGTACCAAGAATCTGTGCCATCTGTAATCTCTCTCATAAGTATGCAGCCCTCAGAGGGCTCGAGAAGGCGGTAGCTGTTAATGTCAATCCTACCACTCAGCTTTACCGCGAATTGATGCATCATGGAGAGATGATTGAGAGTCATAGTCTCCATATCTACTTCTTAGCATTACCCGATTTTCTAGGATATGATAATGCAGTTGCGATGACTGACAAGTATGGTGACACTGTTGTCAAAGCTTTACAGATGAAGAAGTTCGGAAATAAAGTAATGCGAATGATGGGAGGTCGTATGATTCATGGTGAAAATCCAGTCCTTGGAGGATTTAGCAAGTTCCCGTCAAAAGAAACCTTGATACAAATCAAAGAGGAGGCCATCGATCTCCTCGATTTTGCAGTTGACACGATTGACCTTCTTGGAGGTCTGGAAATACCAGACCACATGGAAAGAGAGACTCAGTTCCTCTGCTGTAAACCGCCAGGAGAGGAATATGGCTACCATGGTGATATCCTCATCACTTCTGATGGTAAGGAGCATCCGGTTGAGAATTATAAGAGTGTCATCAAGGAGCGTGTGGTGAGTCATAGCTTCGCAAAGCGGGGTCAATATAATGACAAACCATTCACAGTTGGAGCTCTAGCACGGGTCTTGCTCATAGGTGATCGTCTGAAGGGTAAAGCTAAAGCAGCGTATGACAAACTTGTGACGGAACGTTGGCATCGTAATCCTTTGTTCAATAATCATGCCCAAGCAATAGAACAGGTCTATTCACTTGAGGGCATTATTGAAACCGTGGACAAGCTCCTTGTAAGTGAAAATCCGGAGATTGCGCCACCAAAACAAGAAACTGGTAGGGGCACTGGTGCTGTTGAGGCTCCCCGTGGTACACTGATTCACCACTATGAGATAAAGGACGGTAAGATTACTGCGGCAGACTTCATCACTCCTACAGCGATGTTCCTTGATGACATCGAGGCGTTCATCCGAACCGGTGGCGAGCAACTACTTGCAAAGAAACAGCTTGACAATATTGAGCTCCAATTCGAGATGATTGCTCGTGCATACGATCCCTGTATCAGCTGCAGTGCACATCTCGTTGAGGTGGCATACAAATAGAATAAACAAGCGAGCCACCAAAAACGTGGCCGCTCTGTTACCTTCCTAGTCAACATCATCTCTATCATGAAGTTGATGCCGTATCCAATCTATTGGTGCCCTCAAAGCAAGTCGAGGACCTGAGAATCTCATAACTTGACGGATCTCTTTCCTCTTTGTTGGCTTATAGCAATGAACAGGACACTTCCGACATGTTGGTTTGTCTTCCTGATAGCGACATTGTTCTAACCTTTTGTGTGAATATTCTAGTAAGTCATGACAAACAGAACAAAGGGTGCTCTTAGCTGAATTATGTTTCTTTTCGCAGTATAGACGAATCATTTTCTCGACAGTTTCTTTCTCCTTCTGTATCTTTGGACCAACGCCGGAGGGTTTTGATTCATCATTCATCTTTGAAGCACCGAGAATAGTAGATAGGTAATTGAGTATCATATTTCAAACATATCATAGCTACATCCGTCAAGGTAAGCCTTAAGATATGAAAAAATTCGCTCACTTCAACTCAACCGAGGTTTCTTCATGGTATCATACTGCGTTATGGTCAAAGGTCCTTGTCGTGGAGCTCTCTGTGATTTTTGGGGACGAGTGAAAGTCAGAAAATCAACGGTAGAAGAACTGGCGACTGGAATAAGAAATGTTGTTGTGCGATGCCGGGATAATGACTCAATGACGCTTGAAGAAGCTCTTCAAGAGTATTGGCGTGGAATAGGCATCCGTGATATGAAGCGGCTCTGCGAGGAAGAGCCGGACCTCTGTGCTAAGATGACTATGGCAGAGGTCCAAGCTCAAATCTGAGTTTTACTAGCTAACATCAGCAGGAACAGCAACCATATTGCCTCTATTGAGCAGCCATTTCGCATCTAGTGACTTCTTCACAGCCTGCATCTCTGCGATGCCCTTCTCTCCATACATTGCTTCTAGAAATGCACGCTTGAGCTTCCCAATACCATGTTCTGCTGCAACGGTGCCACCTAGTTCAATAGCTCTCTTGGCAAAGGTCATGTAGTTTTGCATGCCTTGTTCTACTTCCTCATTATTACGGGGCAACATATTGACATGAATGTGGTTATCCCCAATGTGACCCCACATAGCATACTCCATTCCCTGCTCCTCAAGTGTTGAGATATAGTATTTGAGGTAATCCTTCAAAGCGTCATCAGGAACTGCCATGTCAGTTCCAATCTTATGAACCGCAGGATACTCAGCCTTTCTCTGAGCTATTATACCATTGACTGTTTCAGGCACGAAGTGTCTGACTGTCTTCATCTTAGCAAGTTCAGAACGATCCATCCCCGCCCAGCTTGATTCAGAAGATGAATTGTTCTTCATCAGAATCTCTTCGAGACCCATCACTAGCTCCTCCATGTTCTCTGGAGTAAATGAGAATTCGAAGAAGATTATAGCTTTCGTGTCCTCCTTCATTGCAGGGACTTTGATTCCTGCTGAACCAGCCTTTTCCCTAATCATCTTAATCGCATTAGTTCCAAAGTATTCGATAAAGTCCATTTTTATTGGAGAGTCGGGTGATCGAACATCACAGGTGAAATTAACCGCGTCCTCAATACTTGGGAAGAATGCCATTACAGTCATTATGTTCTCCTCAAGTTTCACTAGACCCAGTTCGACTTCTGTTATAACGCCAAGGATGCCTTCAGAACCAATGAAGAGATCAATAAGATCCATGCCAGGCTTTGCATAGAGACCTGCTGCGTTCTTTGTTTCTGGCATTTTGTAAGTTGGCACAGGCACATCAATTTCAGTTCCATCACCAAGAACAACTACAAATTTTCCATTGTCTGCAGTTACATCTCCGCGTTTGATATCGAGTAGGTCCCCATTTGCCAAAACTACCTTGAGGCGACGGACCCAAGGTCTAACAGCGCCGTATTTGAATGTCCTAGCGCCTGAAGCATTGCAGGCAGTAATGCCACCCAACCAAGCACTCATCTCTGTCGGATCAACTGGAAATGAGAAAGTTTCGGTTTCATTCAGAAAACGTTCTAACGCTTTTTGCTGTTCAGCTGTGCCTTTGTTTCTTAGCTTGTCGAGTTTCTTTGATTGTACAGCATCTACCAGGTCCTCCAGAGTCATACCAGTCTGCGCAGCAATGGAGTACTGCCCGTTAGACTCGTCATAAGTCATATACAAGAGATGATTCATCTTCTCAAGATTCAGAGCGATTCCGCCTAAAGGTACTGATGCACCAGTGAGACCTGTTCTACCACCTTGAATTGTTACAGATGTGTTGCTTTCAAATGCATTCTTCATTATAGTTGCAACCTCTGCCTCTGTAGAGGGGAAAATGATCTTCTCAGCAACACCATCAAAGGAGTGACTTTCATCATCTAGGTAAAGCGCATATGTGTCGGTAATCTCCTCTTGATCAACCACAGTCTTGGTTTCTGAGAGATCTATTTCTTTGGATGTATGGGCTACAATTCTATTTGTCATCATCAATCGTCCTAAGAACTAGTTTTCGAGGATACAATGTCAAAACAATATCAAGGATTTGGTCTGGCAGTTCTAATGATTTCATTCAAGAAATTGACGACAGATTAATGAGTAGGCCTCCATCTAACCTAGGATTGTGTTTGTAGAAATCATATCTGCAAGAAATTTCCGGATAGTTGGATGGTGATAATAACAGAATGGATGCTCTTGGATTAATAGTTCTTGTAGTGTTTATTATCACCTATGCGTTGATTAGTTCTGAGAAAATTAACCGAACAGGAATGTCATTACTTGGGATGGCAATTGTTGGGGTGGTATTTTGGGCAACGAATCTGCTAGATCCAGTAAATCAACCACTAGATTTCGTTCACTTCATCGAAACAATCGAGTGGGATACGGTCCTCTTTGTGACTGCAATGATGATCATTGTTGCTGTTGCAGGAGCATCTGGGATGTTCCAATATCTAGCACTTGCCCTTGCAAAGCCCAGTGGCGGAATTCATAGGACCCTCTACACCCTGTTCCTGCTCTTCGTTTTCTTCATCTCACTCTTTCTTGATAATGTTTCAACAACTCTGATTATGGCACCACTCACAATACAAGTTTGTAGAGCGTTAGAAGTCGATTTCAAACCATTTCTAGTTTCAGAAGCGATTGTCTGTAATATTGGGTCTATTCCTTCAATTGTTGGGGCAGTGCCCAATATTGTGATTGCAAATGAAACGGGTCTTGATGCTGGACTTCTATTCATCACTTTCATGCCGCTCTCATTCATACTGCTAATTGTGACATGGCTCATACTTGATCGGCACTATAGCGATTCATTTGGAGTAAGTGATGCACATGCTGTTGAGTTCTTACTGGATATCGATCCAACCGTTATGATTAAGTCTAGAAGAGATTTCTACGCGTCAGTCATCGCCTTTGCATTCCTGGTGGTTGGATTTGCATTAGGTCCATCATTTCAAATCCCGCCAGTGATGGTTGCGCTCCTTGTTGCCTCTGGCTTACTAATTCTGGCTCATGATAGAGCAGTAGAGTTTCTGGCTGAGGTCGGATGGGATACTGTCTTCTTCCTTGTTGGATTGTTTGGTCTTGTAGGTGGCCTCAATATCACTGGTCTGATTAATGATCTAGGTGGATTACTACAAAACATAATTGGTGACAACTCGATTGCAGCAATTGTGTTCATGGTTTGGGTGCCAGCAACTCTCTCTGCATTTCTTGATAATTTACCAGTTTCTGCAGTGCTTGCACCAATTGCGGTCACTTTGTCAAACGTGAGTGCGATTCTCCCGCTCGTTCTTGTCTTTGCAGTTGGTGTAGGTGGAAATGTCTTCACGCCGCTAGGGTCACCATCAAACATGGTAGCCATAGGATTTTCAGAAAGAGAGCACGATCCGATTTCATATGGTGAGTTTGCCATTGCAGGAACAAAAGCGGGAATGGCACATCTTGTCTTCGGTACTGCGTATTTATTATTGGCTGAGTTTATCGGCTTGGCAATAACCGTAATTGGGACTACTATCTTGGGAGTATTGGGATTCATTTTCGTACTGCTTCCTCATCTGAGAAGAGGCGACGAAAAAGGTCTTTCTGGGGACACGGAAAATTAGAGATGTGATATAAGTTGGCTGCAGAATTAATAATCATAATATTCGTGGTCACTTACATTGCCATATCCTCAGAGAAGGTAAATAGGACT
>JBHLRC010000073.1:0-15325 GCA_048882965.1 Candidatus Thorarchaeota archaeon | reverse complement strand
CCAGTGGATCCGGAAAAACAACTACACTTCGTATGGTAGCAGGATTTATTGAAAATGTTGGTGGAAGTCTTCTCTTTGATGGTAGAAACATGATTGGAATTGAACCTCGTGAAAGAAACATTGGTATGGTGTTCCAATCTGTGGCGTTGTTTCCAAACATGACAGTCTTCGAGAACATATCGTTTGGACCTGATATGGCGGGGTGGTCAAGAGAGGACACAATTCGTAGGGTAGAGGAGCTAGCAGACCTTCTTGGTATACGAAATTTGTTACTTAGGAAAATTTCAGAAGTGAGTGGAGGTGAGGCTCAACGGGTTGCTCTTGCTAGAGCGCTTGCGACCAATCCTTCACTACTCTTGCTTGATGAACCCTTGTCAGCCCTCGACCTTCAGCTGAGAGAGCGTCTTCAGACGGAGATACGACGAATCCAGAAAAAACTGAAGATTACAACAATCTATGTCACTCATAGTCAAGATGAGGCATTTGCCATATCTGACAGGGTGGCAATCCTGAGTGATGGGTTGGTTGTCCAGGTAGGAACACCTGAGGAACTTTATGACTCACCAGTAAGTGAATTTGTAGCTAGGTTTCTTGGAAGTGGGAATGTTTTCTCAGGACCAATAGTGGATACTGATGATGTGGAGGAAACTGTTAGTATTATGGTAAATGACTCTCTTTTCGTGATACCGGGTTCCGGAAAAATAGATTCGAATCTGATATTCAGTGTAAAGCCAGAAGATGTGATAATATCTGATTCAATTACTGAAACAAGCACTACTGCTACTCTTGCTTCGATAACTCCTCAAGTAGGGTCATTTAAGGTGACTTTAGATTTTCATGGTATACCGATAATCGCCCTCACGTATGACGAAGCCTTGGTGAAACGACTGAGGGCCAATGGAACCAAGAGCGTATCATTTGCCTTCAAGGAAGACTCAATCATCATCCTTAGGGACTGATTCAACATCATCTCCAGGGGGAGGAGGTATGTGTTCACCAGGTGGGGGAGGAACATGGGCTCTTTTAGCCGAGGTCGATAGCTCAGGTTCAACCATTTGTTCTGGTTCTGGCTCTGGCTCTGGTTCTGGCTCTGGTTCGGATTCAGACTCTGTGTATGTTTCAATGGGCTCTTCAGAGTCCTCCGATGGTGGCGGACCTGTCATGAATAGCTCACGTTCAACAAGTGCCATGACTTGGCTTCTGATATAATTGGGTGAAGTAAGCATGTCAGGAACCTCATACCTCACAGAGAGATAACGCATCATTGAAACTGTTGCCCTTTTCTTGACAAAGACGAAGATGATCGTGAAGTTCAGAATAATTGCGAAAAGTGGCCCAAGTGCTACTGCGATTATGAAAATAGGAACCCAAGGGGCCTCAAGGCCGACACTGAGTGTGAGTTCAAACCAGACAAGAAAAATGTCTACACCAGCAAAGAACTCGAGAATGTCTTCAACATCATCTCCAACGTTGCTTAGAGACCTATCTTTTGTATCAATGTGGAAAAGTCCAGCTTCCTTCATCAGCCAAGGACCAAAATAGAGTAACATAACAGTGAATGGAAGAATGATAATACTGACGACCATCAAGATTGTACCCAGAAATATCACATCAATGGTAGTTACATCAGCTATCAACTCGAATCCGAGGATTGTCAATGCGATTCCAACTATCAGAACTGAACCATAAAGAGACCGTCGAAATGCGTCCTTAAGATTCTCATCCTCTGGTTCTGGAGACATGAAATAGTCTCCTGCATGGTGTTTCGCTCTTCTATGAATTATAAGTGGAAGACTCACTGATCGCGGCCATTTGATTAGAATTCCACATAGAATGATTGCAAGAACAATCGTTCCCAAGGACACACCAAGCATGTAAATCGTGTATCGAGTGAAACTTGTTGGATCAAGTACGAATATACCTACAAAATTCAGTAAGGCGAGAAGGCCCCAAGTCGATCCAAGCAGAATCAATGTAGATATCAGAAGTCCAAGAAGCATTTTTCCAAAGCTCAGGTCCTTGGTTTCATCAAACAAGTGCTTGTATGGACTTACATATTTCTGAGTTTCTTCCATCGCGAACAACCGAATATTGTAAGCTTATCTGACACATAAGCCTTCTCTACAATGATTATAGCGCTAAACTGGCAGCATATCTAACACAATAACAATCATATAGCACAAAAAGGCAATAACATCGCTGGCTAGATATCACATGTGTCTAGCGTAGATGTTTAACAAGTAGCGTAGTGATCGATCATGGTAGTGGGCTACGAGGTTTTAGAAGATGGGACCCTTAACGAGGTCGAGTTAACCAAAGATGACCTTGAATCAACAAAGGTAGTATGCGTTGTCGATGACGAAACAAAGAGTATCTATCTCTGGAAGGGTACTCAAGCAGGCATCAGAAGAAAATTCATCGGTGCTAGAGTTGCTACCAATCTTAGGACTGAGTATGGCTTTCACTTTAAGGTAAGACCGTTGGATGAGGGAGAAGAACCTCCTACATTCTTCACAGCCCTTGATGGCACAACAGCTGCGACGAGAGTTCTAAAACCTGGCGAGAAAGCACCACCGCCAACACCACCAAAACCAAAAGAAAAGGCTGCAGCAACATCACCTCCCACACCAAAAGCTGATGAGCCAAAGATTTCGGCACCACCGCCAACACCACCAACATCAACTGCGTCGAAGTCAACCCAAGCTCCTCCACCAACTCCGCGTACAACTACTGCTGCACCGTCAAAAGCTCCACCTGGAGAGATTCAATCTATGATTAAGGAGCTCGAAACAGTAGATCCACCTGAGGGATATCAGAGAGAACTACTGATTATCTATAACGAGCTCTATACTGTCGCAGAACATAAAATCGCAGTATTTGGTAAGGAGAAGATTGAACGGAAATTCGAAAAGGTGAAGGACCCACCAGAAGGAACCTTCATGGCAGAAGGTTTCATTCCTCGTGTCATTGTGAAGGATGGGAGGGTTTTAGGAATTGAGCTACTCAAGGGAACTCCTGATGCGATATTGAGCCCCATCAAAGCTGAGATGAAGGAGCGTCTTAGCGACCTAATCACTTTCTTCAGGTCTGAGCTTGAAGAAGAAGCAGATGCAAAAGCAACAAAAGGTAAAGGTAAAGGTAAGAAGTTAGTTGCCAAATAAGAATCATGTGACAAGAGGTAAACAAAATGTCATCTAATCTCGACCCAGCAAAGGAAAGGGAGCTTGTGGAGCTCCTAATGGGCTTAACGAACTATGCAGACCTTGATGCAATCGCAGTAATAAGCAAACAAGGCGTCAAGCTTGCGTACTTTGCCACAGAAGACTCTGAAGTAGACCCAGACCTGATGGCAGCAATGAGTGCTGCACTTCTCAGCACAGGAGAAATGGCAGCAGGAAATCTTGAGTTGAGTGATCTTTATGAGGTAGTAGTTCGCGGGAAGGATGGTTTTGTCGTCCTATCACATGCAGGAGAGTTCTTGTTGATGGGTTCAGCAAAGGACCTAACTTCAATGGGTCTTGCAGTAACTCAGATGAGGAAGTACGCAAAAGAAGTCGGAGAACTTCTTGGTCAATAACCGGTATAGTTTCTTGTCTATACAAGGTATCCATAATACAGATTTTCATTAACACTTCAATTAGAGTATTTATTGGTTGTCACGACTTTGAAGGGCATAATAGTATTTGACGAGGCAGGAATTCGTCAAGCATCAGTAGGACTTGAACAAATAAGAGTCAATCAGGAACTATTTGGTTCATTCATGTCCGCGATTCAGAGTTATGCTCGATTGTCTATCGGAAGTGAGATGAAAGGACTCACCTATAGTAATATGCGTCTGATGATGGGGCGAGCGGGTGAGAATTATGTAGTTACTCTACATTCAGTGGAGGATCCTGATGCTGAATGGAACCATAGAGCAACACTTCGAGTTGTTGAAGGAGATGGATTTCGACTCAATAATCAATATCTTGAGATTCTCAATGAACTCCTGACAGAGGAGTATCTTTCAATTGACGAGGCGGAAACGCTAGCTCAAATGAAGCGCGTCAGATCATCATAGAGAACTATTGATTCGAAACAAACCATCTCAGCCGAAATGAAAGTGTGAGGTATGAGATTACATCCAAAGAATCATTATTATTGTTGTCTTCTTTGTGCGAAGGAGTTGCATGTCATTACGGATTAGACAATATTTACGGGTAGGTGTTGTATCCAGTATTTTTGCCATAGTGTTGTTTGTTGTCAATTCGTCAGTCTGGGATAGGTATCTTGCTGCAGTGGGATATGAGGTAATGGCATCATTCTTTGCAATCTTGTGCATAGCAGTGATATTGTTACATCAACGTGGAGAAGTGCCTTCAGCACCATTCCTTCTTGTTGGTGGTTTTTCATATTACGCAATAATTGAACTCGGAGGAGCTATTGGAAAATTACTGGTTACTAGCTCACCATTAATTCAGAAGACAAACATTGTACTTGCTTCAGATCTTATAGAGCTGGCATGTTTTGGTGCAACGATCCTACTAGGGATAGTCTTGCATCTACGTAGTCATAATTTGCAGAATAAGACAAACAAAATGCTAATCCTTCCTCTAATCGTTGGACCACTTCTCATTCATGGATTAATGCGTCTATTCATCCTTTACGAAATCCCAGATGCTGTAGTAACTCTGACGGGATTAGCTGCTGGACTAACAGGTATAGTTCTATTTCTTGCAGCTGGAATGTTAATTACGAAGAATGTCAATCTTTTTCCTCAAAATGGCCCGGTTCATCTGTTTATTGCACTCATATTGATGGCATCATCGAGCATTCCTTCAATCATATCTCTATATGTACTTGTACCGATATGGACTATGACAATCATAATGCAATTGATTGCATTTATCAACATCTATCTTGCTCTTGCACCTGTATTCTTGGCGAAGTTCAGTGTTCCAAAGGAGAGAGCCCTCTTTCTGAGTTTAGTAGCAATGATGTTAATGATCATTCCTTTTCTAATCACACTAATATCCGAATCGATCTTTCCAGAACTTGAAATAATAAATCTAGGAGCCTATTTAGTATCTACACTGGGCTTTACTAGCATGGCAGCCGCCTTAGCAGTTCTCATTTTCACCTATGCAAAGAGAACTGGGAAAATGTACCAATATCCACTTGCATTCTTCTTTTCAGTCCTAACTATGGCTGGAGTTTCAAACCTTCTATTATCTCCCTTATTTCAACCAGTTCAAATAGAGTCTATGTCTGCATTGATTCTAGTATCAATATTCTCAATTCCAGCATTGGTGCAGGCTATCAGATGGATGGGTAGTAGCCCGATAAGGAAGAATGGTCGTCCTGTAGGAACATGGCTTGCTTTTGCAATTTTAGGAAGCATGTGTCTGTTTGTATTAGGAGAAATTCTCCAGTACACCTTTCTACGTATCAATCCGACATTTAATGATAGTCCAGTAGGTGGCATTGTTGTACTTGCTCTTAGCGCATTCACCATTGGTGAAGGTGTGTACCTTGCGTTCCTTATTCTTGGAACGAATCGTGGTAGAATCACAATCGAAGTATTGTCTATTGGATTTCTGTCTCTCTGGATTATTCAAAGTATTCTAAAAGCAATATTCCTTGCGTGGACAGCTGGGTGGTGGCTTGGTGAAGTTCTGCTCTTGATTGGATTCCTAGTGGGTCCCACTTTAATTGGGTATCTCTATCTGGGCTCGTTCTTAAGTGCTGAAGAGTCAGGTACTCGTGCTATGGTTTATTCAGACATTCTTGCCCATGACATATCTAATCATCATCAAGCAATACTCTCCGGACTGGAGATTGCCATGTTAGAGATAACACCTGATGATTTAAGAAAAAGAGCTCTTAGCGATGCATATCTTGCCCTAGTTGATGCAGATCGTCTAGCAAGAAACGTCCGTAAACTAGGTCTGATTGATGCAAATGAGATAAGTAATTTCTATCCGATAGATCTTGTGAGTAATATCAATGATTCATTCATCAGATTAACCAAAGCATATCGTTCACCAGACATTATACTTAACTTAGAAACTGAAGAAGAAGAATGCTATATACTTGCCAATGATCTGCTTCAAGACATTTTTTTGAATCTATTTCGAAACGCGATAGAATATTCCGAAAAGGGACGAATTGATGTCAGAATATCTCGTACAAATATCAATAGCTCCGCTCATTGGGAAATCCGAGTGATAGACTTCGGACCAGGTATAGCATATGAAATGAGAGATTCACTATTTAGCCGGTACATGAAAGGAGCCAAAGGATCGGGTCTCGGATTATCGGTTGTCAAAGCGCTTGTAGACCTCTTCAGGGGTTCTATTAGAATTGAGGATAGATTAGAAGGTGATTTCTCTAAAGGCTCAGTGTTTGTATTGAGATTTCCAATTTCTGCGGTATCCAAGCAGTCTAAACCGGATATTCAAAGAGTTGATTCTTCGTAAAAAGGCATAATTACAATTGAGTCATTAAATAGCATCCATTGTGGTGTTTTTATGGTTAGAAATCTCCATCTAAACTTCTTGTTAAAAAAAGAAGGGACTAGAATTAAGGCTGAGTCAGAGGGTGTTTCACTCGCTGTAGCGCTTGCAATTGCTGAAGCTCAGATAGGGCAGAGAAAGAGAATCATCAATCTAAGTAAGGTGTCGCTTCCATTTTGGATTGTACAAACATCACCAACGAAGTCCATTGTATTATCTGCGACAAGTAGTACAAGAAAGGAGTTTCAGTTCACTGAGATAAGGGGAGCAGGTGAAATAAAGAGAATAGTTGGTTCGGATCTGTCCCAACCTACAGATATTCCAAATGTTGCATCAAAGATACTTCCGTTATTGGAGAGTGTTGATAGTGATACGGCTGATGTTGTCAATTTGGTAAATCCGGCAGTTATGGAAACTATTGGAGATTTCGTTTGGATCAGTGATCCCTCTGAAGAACCAAATAGAGTTGATACTTCTCTTGATTCAGCTGGTGCTCTAAGAAGGACCGAGGAGTTCAGAAAAATTTCCGAGTCTGCAAAACTACGGATAGAATCAGCTGAAAACTTACAGAAGTTGGTCAGAGAAACCTTCGGTGCTCAAATCACTATTCTGGAGAACCTCACAAACCTGGAACAAGAACGAGGAAACGAACGCGTTAGAATGATGGATGAGAGAACAAAGCAGGAAATTGAGAAACTCACTAAAGACAAAGACAACAAAATCTATGACTTGCAGGAGAAGCACAAGATGAACTTGCGTGCGATGACTGCAGAATTCTCTAGAGCAGTAAATGACCTTGAGCAGTACTTTTCAGGGATTATTGATGAAATAAGAACAGCAAGAGTACAGATCGGGCAAAAAGAAACGGATACTGAAGGAGCAATCTCAATCTATGGTAATCTCGTTAATTCACTTAAGACATCAATAGCATCAAGTCAACAGCCTCTGGATATGATGGACAGAAAAAAGGTAGAGTTTCAAGAACGTACATCTGAAGCACAAGCAAAATTTGAATCAGACAAGTTGGAGCTAGAGAATTGGTTGCAAACAGAAATCCAAGACAGGATGCAAAGAATTGATGATTCTAGAAATGAGATGAAGGGTAAGTCAAGTGAACTTGATGACCTTAAGGCTCAAGTTCGTTCTGCAACAAATAAGGTTCAACATTCAATAGAAAATAGGGTCTTGACATTTCAGCAAGAATTCCTAAATCTAATGAACTGGACTCTTGACAACAACTCAGTAAAGGATCTTGCTCCATTGACACTTCTGGACATATACACATTTGTTGCAAAGTATGATGATAATTCTCATTGTATACTAACCCCCTGTTTCATACCTCAAGACGGTCTCTTGACAACGAGAGGTGAGAATAAACTGAGTATTGAATTCGACAAAGAAATTCAGACTGCAGTTGACGATTGGTTGAAAATGGACCATTCTTTTAAAGAAGCATTTGAGAGGGCTTGCACAAAAGGCAATGTGCTGGTAGCAGCTGAAACCGAGAAATTATTGGTTGGAGGACTTGAGGAACTTCTAGGAAGAAGGATCATACAGCGTGATGAAATTGAGAGATTACTTACTGTGTGGACCAGATATTCAGGCAAATGCCCGAAATGTGGCGCAGAGGTTGAAGCAGGTGCTCAGTTTTGTCAGAAGTGCGGTGCAGAGTTAGGAACATAAGAGATTACATTTCTGTAGATTTATTTACTCTTTACTTGTCTTTGATAGCATGATTGAGATACATCTCTATGGTTTATTGAGAGAGATGGTCCCTGGGAGTAATGCAACTGAGAACACAATCCTCCTAATCGATTCCAAGGATGATGAAACATTTCGAGAATTGATTCATCGCCTAGGACTTGATATCTCACGCATCGGTGACTGCTTCATAAATGGGAAACTAGCAAATCAGTAGAACATGGTTAGAAGTGGTGACAGAGTCGGGTTATTCCCGTATAACATGCGGCTCATCGATGGCGGGATGGAGCTGAAATTTAGCCCATACCGACGTTAGTGGGAAACGATTGTAGTCCATCCCGGATTTACAAAATATGAAAGAAAAGAGAGATAACATGCAATAAGACGAGGTCGATAACGTAATGCAGGAAAGCGAGCATGATTGGTTCAAAGAAACAGCTGAAGATACGTTAAGATATCTTGGTAGTTCAGTAGATGGTCTAAACGAACAGGAAGCAGAGAGAAGACTCAATGAATACGGACCTAATGAGTTGGAAGAAATAGGTCGAATTGGTCCTCTAAGAATGTTCCTGCAACAATTTGTAAATCCGATGGTCATAATCCTTCTATTTGCAATCGTCATCTCAATTGTTACTGTATCGCTACATGGTAGTCATGAAGAAGAAGGATTCATTGATGCATTTGTCATTTCATCTATTGTTCTAATCAACGCGATATTTGGGTTTGTCCAAGAATATAGATCTGAAAAAGCATTAGAAGCTTTGAAGGACTTGTCTGCTCCGAAAGCCGTTGCTAAACGTGATGATGAATGGAAAGAGGTAGAGGCTAGAATTCTCGTCCCCGGAGATATTGTATCTCTTGAAGCTGGAGATATAGTACCAGCAGATGGAAGAGTTTTGGATTCGGTTGGCTTAGAAACCGATGAATCAACACTCACTGGAGAATCTTTAGCAGTCCAAAAGAGTAAGAATGTTATAACAACTGAAAAACCAGCACTCGGAGATATGACGAACCTTGTATTCCAAGGGGCTATAGTAACATCAGGAAAGGGGAATGTGGTAATTACATCCACAGGCATGAGAACAGAATTTGGTAAGATTGCTCAATTAGTGCAGGAAAGTAAGCAGGAACTGACACCTTTACAACTGGATTTAGATGACCTTGGAAAAAGACTGGGTGGTATTGTCCTTATCATCTCAGTTCTTGTCTTTGTTGCTCTAGTGGTCATCAATGGCTCATATGGTTGGAATGAAGCTCTCTTTGTTGGAATTGCAATTGCAGTCGCTGCCATCCCAGAAGGGCTGCCTGCGATAGTCACTGTGACTCTCGCCATTGGAGTGACTCGAATGGTCAAAAGAAATGCTATCGTCAGAAGGTTGCCAAGTGTTGAAACCTTGGGTTCAACGACAGTTATTTGCTCTGACAAGACAGGAACAATCACCAAGAATGAAATGACAGTCAGATACATACACCTTCCCTCCAATGCAGTGACAATAACCGGTACCGGATATTCTAAAGATGGGGAATTCCATAAAGCATCTGCACCTGCTAGTTGTGTTGCTTTATCGGACATCAAGGACCCATTTGATGTAGAGAAAAGTGAAGACCTCAAAATGCTATTAATGGCAGGTCAATTATGTTCAAACACAAGAATCTCTCTAGATTCTGATGACGAATCAAATTGGAGGGTCCTTGGTGATCCCACAGAAGGTGCACTTCTCGTTGCCGCAGAAAAAGCTGGATTACGTTTTGATGAAACTAAAGCGACATATGAGGAAGTTACTGAATTCTCCTTTGATTCAAAACGAAAGAGGATGACATCTGTTGTTAGAAACAAAGAGGGACAGACTTGGGCGTTTTCAAAGGGAGCACCAGAAGTAATTCTAGAAAGATCTACAAAACTCAGAATCAATGGAGAGGATGTTTTACTTAATCCTGAGAAAAATAGCGAAATACTTCAGGCCAACTCATTGATGGCAGGTTGTGCGATGAGGGTTCTGGCACTTGCTTACAGAAGATTAGATGTAGATAAAGAGGAATGGAGTGAAGAGGAGGTTGAGTCAGACCTTATATTTCTAGGTCTTGTTGGGATGATAGATCCTCCACGAGAAGGAGTTGTCGAGGCAATAGCTAAATCCCGTAATGCAGGAATAAGACCAATAATGATTACCGGAGACCATGCACTAACTGCAAGTTCGATAGCAAAGAGTGTGGGTCTCACACAGTCTGAACTAGGCGGAATTACCGGTGTTGAGCTCAATGAAATGAGTGAAGATGAGCTCAAAGAAGTGGTCCGCGAGAGAGATGTCTTTGCTCGTGTCGCACCTGAACATAAACTAAGGATTGTCCAGGCACTTAGGCAGCAAAATCAAGTTGTTGCCATGACAGGAGACGGTGTCAACGATGCCCCAGCAATAAAGACAGCAGACGTAGGTATCTCAATGGGTATACGAGGAGCTGGTGTCACAAAAGAGGCATCAGATCTAATCCTTACTG
Source organism: Candidatus Thorarchaeota archaeon (assembly GCA_048882965.1). Lineage (GTDB taxonomy): Archaea > Asgardarchaeota > Thorarchaeia > Thorarchaeales > Thorarchaeaceae > SMTZ1-45. The sequence continues at coordinate 4,634 of JBHLRC010000073.1, read as the reverse complement.
ATGACAACTTTTCTACAATCGTTTCTGCAATTGAAGTTGGACGAGAGATCTATGCAAACATCCGGAAGTTTGTGAGGTTCCTTCTATCAGCTAATGCAGGAGAAGTGCTCATTGTATTTCTGATGGTCATCATTGGTCTGCCTATACCTCTAACACCAGTGGAGATTTTATGGATCAATTTAGTAACAGATGGACCTCCTGCTCTAGCACTTGGTTTTGATCCCCCACCAAAGGGAATCATGGAGAGATGTCCGAGAGAACCAGGAGCAAGAATGCTTGACAAAGGTATGATTAGAATGATAATTGTCGGGGGTGTTCTAGCAACGTTCGCAGCCAGTTCAGTCTATTTGTATGTTCTCTGGTCAGGTATTGGGTACATTCCGGGAATTACAGGTCCGGCTGTAGATTGGCTAGTAACTCAGAATGCAGAAATCCTTGCACTAGCACAAACTGCGACATTTGTAACAATGGTGCTATTTCAGTTGCTCTGGGTCTGGAATGTTAGAGATGAGTGGAATCCAGTTTGGAGGACAAATATACGAGATTCAAGAGGTTTATTCATCGCTGTGGCATTCTCGTTCATTCTAACACTATTTGTTCTCTACACACCGCTCTCAATTGCTTTCGGAACTATTCCTCTCAGTCTGTCAATATGGATTTTGATAGTAGGCTTGTGTCTGATTGGTCTCCTAGCCCCAGTCTATCGTCTATTAGAACATGGACCAGAGGAAGTATGTGATGATGGGTAAGTAAAGTACCAATGAAACATCCACAGTATATTGAAATTCAGTTCCCCTATCCTAATCCTTAAACATCAACTCATCGAATTTGCCTTTAACTACCAGAAGATGATTACAAATTGGACATCACGACATTGATACTAGCTGGACTTGTTGGGATCATTTCAGGTCTAGCGAGCGGCTACTTTGGAATTGGTGGTGGGTCAATTAGGATACCACTTCTGAACTTGCTGGGATTCACACTCATTGCATCCTATGGGATGAATCTCATCGCCCTTCCAGTATCAAGTCTTATCGGAGCTGTTTCTCAAAGAAAAAATATTGATGTTCATCTTGGCTCGTATATGATTCTGGGTGGCGTGATTGGTACAATAATTGGTACGATCATTGCTTTTGACTTTGCAGCATCAGCACTTCTTTTGGCCATCATATTCCTGTTGGTGTCTATAACATCTATAATCGCGTTAAACATACACCGACTCGCCCCAAGAGCGTCAGAAGATCTATCACCATCCTTCAATAATTTGGTTTCTGGAACACTCGTTTTTAATACACTGACAGGCATGCGAGGAGGAAGCGAGGGATCGTTATTTGTTCCATTACAGAGAATGGTTAATGTTGAGATGCACAAAGCAATTGCGACTGCACTTTTTGCAGCAATATTCACATCAATTGTAGGGGTTCTTCTCTATTGGGGTCGTGGACAGCTACTATTGCTTCCTGGATTCCTAGTACTCGTGGGTTCAACTATTGGTTCACGCATAGGTAGTCAATTCTCTCTTGGAACAAAATCAAAATGGTTGGAAGTTGGTTTCACGCTCATGATTCTCATACTAGCTGGAATTCCATTACTGGAAGTCGAAATGTAGTTGAAGTACAGCCCTTATCGAAAATAGTAGCAAAATTTCGGGATTCGCTAAGTTCAAGTGCCCCTTAAGCCTGTGAGTCATCAATTCACTATAAGAGGTCAATACTGTGCCTGAAGAGAAACAAGGAATACTGAATGTAGTGAGAGATATCATCTATGGCATGGCATTACATGGCATGGCGCGATATGCACTGAAAACCCGTATGTACCTTGAGAACCTATTCATGATTCTCACGCATGGCGATATGATAGGCATCCCAATCCTTCCACCATATTACTCTTTGAAGCTCTTGCCTTATATGATTCCAAATATTCGAAATTGGAAGAGATCACTCTTCAAGGAACGTGACTTCACAGATGCCCTCTATTGAAGTGATCATTAGGTCGGTCAAGACATAACTATATCCATATCTTGAGCGTGCGAGAAATTCACACTATCAACTTGCACACATTAAACAACAAATAACAAATCCCATATAGGAGTATTCTAATACTCCTCAATCGAGTACAAAAACACGAGGGAATACCATGGATCGTGATAAACTTGTCAAGCTATTTGAAGCTCAGATAAAAATCGAGGAGAAAGCCATCGAGGCGTATGAGGATGCCATGGAGATGATTGGCAATTTCGCATTCAGGCTCATTTTTGAAGGACTTCGAATGGATTCTATGAAACACAAGAGAATTTTTGAAGTCCTCAAAGAGAATGTTCTCCTTCCTCCGTCTGAGTGGGATTTAGTAGTAAGCAAGAAAATTGGTGAATATGTTTCTCCTATCGAGCTCGAAAAACACATCAAGTTAGAAGAAGGAATGATTGAGCTGATAAAGAAAAATGTCAAGACAATAGATGATGACACAATCAAGAGCCTACTTGAACATGTTCTTGAAGATGAGAAGCGTCACCACTCTGTAATTAAAAAGCTCATCGCAGAACTATAACAAACTGACACTTCTCCTGAGCTCGTAGAGAGAGATGGAGGCATTTCCCATTCTCTATAGTCGCATAGCTTTGATTGCAGGATCTATAGCGTGGGACATGGGAGCAGCAATCACACTTGTTTCCTAATCCTTTTCGAAGCTATGAGCTCTCTTGATTCTATCGATCAAAGAAGACACTCTTACCGGTTGCAGACAGAGGGATGCATAGGATAATTGGACAATCAGGCATCAGATTCATTTTGGCAGCAGCAGCACCAGCTCGATAGAAGATGCGGTTGTCCACATTGTGTATCTGTGCCATCTTAGCTGCACTGCCCAGAGCAATACCTAGGTCGAGAGCCTTGATTATGCAGATTGGTCCTGTGTATGCAGCTCCTTTTTTCTGCTCAGCCTTTGAAAATTCAGAACATGTTTCATGACCACAGGCCCCGCAGTTAATTCCTAAAGTATTGTGACCTTTCAACCCAATAAGAACAAGTGCGGATGACTGTTCAACATTAATGGCGTCACGGACAAAATTCTCCCCATGCTTTTCAGCCATTTCACGCATCTCTGTGGCAATGTCGTCTTTATCTTTTCCAGTGACAATGAGAGTTTCTATGTCATCTTTGCCAGCCGCTTTAGGAGCAGTCCTAGCAGCTAGAAGTAAAAGACGCGCAACCTCAACCACTGCTTTACTCTCTTCTTCATTTCCAGATATCCTCATGATATCACCAAAAGAAGATGTTGAATGGGTAACCTATAGTCTTTGTCATTACTCTAGAAAAGGAGAGAGAACTCAGAGATACCAATAATCAGTGAGATTCCTGTTCTGTGATGACATTATTGATTGCACTAAGACATGAGTAAATGAAGTCATTTGTCGGTGTGGGAATCTTAGCTAAACGTCCGAGCCGCACAACTGATCCATTCATAGTTTCAATCTCAATCCGTTTGCCATTTATCAAGTCACGATATGTGGAGGGTCGTATTTCAGGATCAAGACCATGTGAGAAGGTCATTAGTTTCTTATGAACATCATCTTCCATGGATATATCTTTCCAGCGAGCAATCTCGATGATTTCAGTCATCACATCGCTGTATAGTTTTTCTGTTGGTTCGAACTGCAAGATAGGACCTACCGGTAGTCTTGTGATGCAACATAGACCAGTGAGCGCGCAAATGAAGGAGAACTTCTCCCATTCCTCGGCAAGAATATTTTTTGACAGACTTGCATTTACTCCTGCCTTATCAAACACCTTCAGGATTCGTTTCCCACGGTCAGATACACTCCCATCTAGCTCTCCAAAAGCAATCCTTTCCAATGCCAAATGTTTGACTATACCTGGAGCTTCAATATATGCACTTAATGTACAAAGGCCACCCATAAGATGTTCATCACCGATAATACGACCAAGTATCTCCTCCTTCTCTACTCCGTTCTGAATTGAGATGACAGTGGTTTCTTTTGATACAATGGGTCTAATTAGCTCTGCAGCCCGAGTGGTGTCATATCCCTTTACACAGAATAAGACTAAATCAACAGGATCAAGCTCCGAGGGATCACTTGTTACTGCGGGTTTCACCAAGAAGTCTCCTTTGGGACTCTTAATCTGCAATCCGTTTTTGGCAATTGCTTGGAGGTGTTGCCCTCTTGCAATAAGAACCACCTCCTCACCAGCTTTTGCCAACCGCCCACCGAAATATCCGCCAACTCCGCCAGAGCCCATGATAGCTATTCGCAATTCAAGATTCAACCCCAGAATCGAATTGACGAAACTAAGAAATCCACTCTCTTAAGTATACTTGACAAATGGTGCAAACGGTCTTGTGGAAGGCTCTATATTAGACACCAATACCAAATCTTCAAGAAATCCTTCTTATGCCATCATATACCGATCAGGAGAGATGAAAGCATCAATCATCCGGCAGGACGGACAGCCAAAACTTTGGTACTCTGTTCCAGCCAGGGCACCAACCATCATCTTCTCCAAAGAGAGTATAAAACTGGATTTCTGAATCATGTCTAATTGGAAACCAGCTTTTTTGGAAGTTGCTCTTACGGGGCCCTCTTGAACCGAGCTCACCTTCCCAGCCTCTCTGTTACT